>JAJYGB010000430.1 GCA_021785235.1 Bacteroidota bacterium | reverse complement strand
CATACGCAAAAAAGCTCATCTACGCTGGGGCGGCAGGATTCGAACCTACGTGTGGCGGCTCCAAAGGCCGCTGCCTTACCACTTGGCTACGCCCCAATAGAACTCTCACTAAACGACGCTGCCACAGGGGCTGCCGCGCACAATTTCACCAGTGCAGCGGCATAAAATATAGCTTTCCGGCGTCGTAAAATCAAAGGAGAAAGGTGACATACCTACCTGGCGAGTGCTTTCCTCAGAGGAGCCCTCAAATTCAGCTGGAAACGCCGATCGCCTCGGCTTCAATTTCTATGAGCATAGCAGGGTCGATTAGCGACTTCACTTCAATCATGGTTGTAGCTGGCGGGTTACTGCCGAAACACTCACGATGCGCTTTTCCATATTCGGCCCACCGCGAGATGTCCGTGACGAACATCCTCGTCCTGACGACATGGGTCAGATCCGCGCCGAGTTTCTTCAGCGCACTATCAATCAACTCAAGGCACTTCCTGGTTTGGGCGTAGGCATTGCCGGGCGCAAATGGCTTACCATCCTCGTCAACTGCGGCAGTACCTGTGACGTAGATGGTGTTCCCTGCTTTAATTGCGCGACAATATCCTACTTGGGATTCCCATGGTGCGTTTGAAAAAGTCCGCTCAAATTTCATATCGTTCCACCTTATTTTGGTCCCTCGCCACCAAGCTATTTTCATTTCATCGATCTTAATGCTACTCGATTTCCTTCGGTGTCTTCAAACACCGCCATATATCCGTACTCCGGCGAAATCTGTGTTTTGTTGATTATTATTCGTCCCCCACTGTCTTCGACTCTGTCAAGAATTTCCCGCAAGTCGGGATTACCATTCAGATAAATCAGTGTTCCGTCTTGACTCGGCTTGTAGAAGCTGGCGTGCTCGCAGAGAGCTCCTCCCACGGTCCGTTCGGTTACAGGAAAGAGTGCCATCTTCAGACCATTGCCGATAGTTAGCGGCTCCATTTCCATTGAGAAAATCTTTTCATAGAATCTGCGAGCCCGCTCGATTTCAGACACGGGTATCTCGAACCAGTTAATCGCGTTTTCTAGCAGCTTCACAGCACGCCTCCTCCATCTTCTCGAACGACAGCCTTGAAATTACGCCGCTCTTTGCGGTCTATTGCCTACACAGCGGGAGCAGATTACCTCGATTTCCCACGACCGGCTGTGCAGCCCGCTGATCAGAAGGAATCTATCCGCCAACCTGACAAAAATCAACTGTGAGACACCGTGGCACCGGCGCGGCGGTGCCACGGTAAAATCCCGAGACTCTCAACGAGTCCCCTCGGACTTGAGTATCCTGATGCTGCCGTTCACGGTCTCGACTCTTACGGACGCACCGCCTTTCCCGATTTTCCCATGAAGAGAATCCCCCATCCTGACGTTGGCGTCCTCATTGCTCTCCCGAGAGGATTGGAGCCCGAACTCATTCGTGATATGCCCCATCGTCGTGTTCGCTTCGACGTTCGCGTTCGTGCCGGCAGGTATACGCACAACAACTGCGCCGTTCACCGATTTCAAGCTCGCGAAAGATTCAGCTGCCATCGTCCCGAATTTCGCTTCGACCTCGCCGTTTATGGACTTCAGATCACATCCACCCCCGAGGTTATCGGCGTGAATCGCGCCGTTCACAGTTGATGCGGCAATGGTTCCGGTTACACCGGTGATATCGATCTTCCCGTTGATGAGGTCGAGTTTGTCAAGATTTGCGCCTTTGGGAATCGTGAGCGAGTATTCAACTTCATAACCGTGACCATGATGCTCATCCCGTTCCTCCGGGTACCTGGTATGGATCGCGACGATATCATTTGACCCATCGACCTCAATCTTCAAATTGTCGAGATCATTTCTATCGTCGGCGTATTTCACCGCTTCGATCTTCACCTCATTCTTGTCCCAGGCCGTTATCTTCACGTTGCCGTTGATGTTTTGCAGGCTGACCGTACCACCGGCGCTCAGCGCGTAGGATTTCTGGAACTTCTCACTGGAGCCGCCGGACTTCGCTGCCAGCGGCCGCACGAAGGCCAAGAAAACCACAAAACCGATTGCAAGAATTCCGAACCGTCTCATACGACTCTCCTTCCCGTTTATCTTGTTGACGCAGTTAACTTTTTGATGTAAATGTTGCCGGAGGACGTATGGAGGTAGACTTCCTGCCCCCCGCCATTGAGCGTGCACTCCACACGGCGGCTTCCCGAATCGCCGGATGATTTGTAGGTTATCGGGAAATCGGTGACTATCTGGTCATCATCCCCGCCCGATATGTCAGCCTTAATGGTGACTTTAGCATCCGTTGGAAGATAGAGATAGACATCTCCGCCACTCGAAGTTATCCTACTCGCCTGATCGCCTTCCGGAATCAGCCCGACCTTGACCGTTCCGCCGGAAGACGAGACATTTGCCGAACCCACGACATTGGTAATGCTAACGTCGCCGCCGGATGTATTGGCGCTGATTTTTCCTTTACCGGAGGTCAGAGTTATGTCGCCGCCAGAAGTCGAAAGCGAGACGTTCCCGCCGACATTACCGACCGTCACATCGCCGCTCGAGGTTGAGGCAGACAAGTTGCCACCGACCTTAGTTATGTTCATGTCTCCACCTGAAGTCGTGGCGGAGAGGTTCTCCTCGACCGTTCCGACAGAAATGTCACCCCCGGAAGTCGATATTTTAAGATCCTTCGCGGCATGGTCGAAGTGGCAAGGTCAGCCACTCCTTCGATATCCCTGACATTTATGTCACCGCCCGAGGTTTTTCCGTTCACTCCACCGCTCACGCCGTCCAGAGTCAGGTCGCCGCCTGATGTATGCATGGCCGCGTCTCCCCGGAGCGCGCCGTCAATCCTGACATCGCCTCCCGACGTCGTGAGATCGACATTGAAATCTTTCGGAACGTAAAACTCGAACCTCAAGTCCCTGCTGGAGCCGGTCCATCCCCAATCAGACCGGTATTCTACCCTGACGGTATTGCCATTCTGACTGGTTTCGAGCCGATCGGCATCGTCCCCGATGTTCCGGGCCGTCATCTGTACCTGCATTTTGTCCCATACTCTTACCTGTATATCACCTCCACCGACGGTGACGATAAGCTTTCCTCCCTTCTCGACGTTGAAGTTCTTCTGCACGTCCGCAGAAGCTTTCTCCATGCCGGCACACATAGCCACCATGAAGAGAATGAGAGAAGCGGATAACGCGATAGTTTTTTTCATTTCAGAGCTCCTTGAATTGTTTCAGCATGTCTGCCGCTTTTAGTCTGACATATCTGTTTTGGTCCGAAGACGAACTCTCCTTGAGCACGTCGAGTATTCTCGGGTCGATCCCTTTTCCTTCCACCGCGCGCATGCCCTCATTCGATTCTTTACCGGAGAGGAAGTTTATGGCCGCAACCCTCATACCCGGATTTTTGTCGTGCTGCAGAACAAAGAGCAACACCTCTTTCGTTGTGTTGTCAAAGGGAAACCTCATCAACAACAGAAGTGCTTCCCGGCGTACGCCAGCATTATCATCGGTCTTCACGGCTTTCACCAGAGCATCCACGATCTGCCTATCCGGTTTGACTGATGCCGAAGAGCCGAACACGCCTACCGTTCTGAGACGAACTCCAGGATTGTCCGAATTTGCCAGCGCGAAGGCAAGTATCTTCTGTACATGCTCATCATCGAGCGATCCTTTCATTTCATATCGCCTGATCAGGTTGAAAGAGAATTCGACTTCGCCGGATTTTTCGTCGGTGGATACAAAGCGCACGTCGCTGATGGCAGCGTTGCCTGCATTCTTCGAAGAAAGCTCAGACAGGACCTCGCGCGATCCATTGTTCGCGACATTCCCGTGCGCGAACAGGATATAGCCGGAAATGACACCGACGGAAAGCATGGCGAAAGCCACAACCGCGGCTACATAGACGGGAACCGCGCGCCATCGGGGCTGAAGTGACAATCTGACGACCCGCCGTCTTCCGGACGGTCCCTCATTCTCCGCGAACAACGCCTGCCGGAATTTTGCTCTGGCTTCAACAATGTCCTTCTCGGGAACCGCACCCGACCGGGCCTTTCTCTCAGGGAGAATATCCGCCAATTTTTCGTTGAAGGCGCTGCAACGGCGGCACGACTTCAAATGCCTTTCCAATGCTTCCCTTTCATTGGGCGATATCTCGTCGTAGTACGACAGGACGACTAAACCTTCGTATCTCTTGTGTCTCATGATCGTAATCTCCTACTCGTAGACCTCTTCAAGTTCCTTCTGTAAACGGCGGACCGCTTCGAACAGGTATTTCTTTATTGTCCCCTCGGCGCAATTCGTAATAGATGCGATCTCCCGTAATTTGTAGCCCTCGTAATGTTTCATGGTGAAAACGAGCCTCTGCATCGGAGAGAGTTTGTCGAGCGCACGTTCTATCTGCCTGCCCAACTCGGCGCGCATGAATTCTCCTTCAGCCGACTCGGTGGAACGAGGTTCCGGAGCCGGGTCATATGCAAGCTCCGGATCAAGCCGCTGGTTTACAGTCCTGAACACTTCCGCGTATCTTCTCTGACTGGATTTGAAGCTTATGCACACATTCGTAGCTATCCTGTACAACCATGTCGAGAACTCGCTTCTCATCTCGAATTTCCTAATCGACCTGTAGGCACGAATAAGCGTTTCCTGGTAAATGTCCTTGGCATCATCCGAGTTCCGCGCGTACGAGAATGCAAGTGACAAGACATGACGGTCGTACTTCTGCACAAG
>JAJYGB010000571.1 GCA_021785235.1 Bacteroidota bacterium | reverse complement strand
GCCAACTTTCTGCTTATGGTGGAGGGACAGAGTATGAAAGATGCAGGGATACTCGACGGCGACCTCGTCCTTGTGAGGCAGCAGTCGACCGCCGAGCAGGGAGATATCGTCGCCGCGCTCATCGATGATGAGACTGCAACGGTAAAAAGGTTCAGGCAGGAAGACGACCACGTGATCCTCGAGCCTGAGAATCGGGACTTCGAGCCGATCGTTTCCGATTCTTCATCCGTAAAAATAATAGGCAAAGTGATGGCTGTCCTGAGACTGCTGGACAATCAACTCACGGTGAAGAAACTTCGGTAGAGATGGGAAACTGACTCCTGGTGACTTGGAATAATGGGATTACAGAATATTGGATTCGTGGATCGTACAGTCTTTTTACATTTTCCTTCTTTCATCTCACTTCTGGCTTCTGACCACCTGGACTGAAAATGGACAGTGACCGTTATCCCACTATCATGCACATCGACATCGACGCATTCTTCGCCTCGGTGGAGGAATCGATCTGCCCGGCCTTACGCGGGAAACCGGTAATCGTCGGAGGGCTCCCGCACGGCCGCGGAGTTGTGGCATGCCCGAACTACGAAGCAAGGAAACTCGGAGTCAGGACGGCAATGCCGCTTGCAAAGGCGTACTCACTTGCTCCCCATGCAACTTTTATGAAAGGGAGCTACCACGCCTACGAAAAGTATTCAAGACGGTTCATGCAAATCCTGCATGACTTCTCACCGATCGTTCTGCCGGTCAGCCTTGATGAAGCATACATCGACGTGAACGGATGTCTTCATTTCTGGGGTTATGACCTCGCAGCTCTCGCCAATTCCATAAAGCGCGCCGTTTCCGATGAGCTGGGAATAACCGTCTCGATCGGTGTAGCTTCGAACAGGATATGCGCCAAAATTGCCTCCGACTACTCCAAGAAGATCGCACGAACAAATATGGAAGCAAGAAAAGAGACCGGTCCGCCGGACGGACTTCTCGTAGTTCCGCTTGGCGAAGAAAAAGATTTTCTCGCTCCCCTTCCGGCTTCGGCAATTCCCGGAATCGGAAAGAGAACGACGGAGACACTTGAGAGCCTGGGGATATACACCGCCGGGGCACTCGCAAGCGCAGATATTCACATGCTGAGGAATATCTTCGGCTCAATCGGTTTCTATCTTTATGAAGCGGCAAATGGAAGGGGACCGCGAGAGATCGAAGGCGACGAACACGGCGCGAAATCGATATCGCGCAGCACGACTTTCGCAGAAGATTCAAACGACGAGGAGTTCATCTCATCAGTATTCTTCTACCTCTCCGAGAAAATTGCCCGCGAGCTTCGCAAGAACGGCGACGCAGCATCAACCGTCACGGTCAAAATGCGTTATTCGGACGGCGCGCCGCTCCTCGGGTTCAAAAAAGCAGGCACGGATACCGGCCGCAGATTCGTCACTTACCAGAAGAGCTACACTCTGAGCCAGCCCACGAATTCCGAATTCGACATCGCCTCCAATGGACTCGCTCTGTTCAGAAGCTTGTGGCTGGAAGGAACGAAGGTACGTCTCATCGGGATCGGCGTTACCAACATACTGGAATCACGACTGCAGCTCGACCTTTTCGCTGCAGGCAGAGCACGTCAGGCGGAGCTGCTCCACGGCCTCGACACGATTCGGAAGAAATTCGGCTACCATTCCATTTACTTCGGGATTGTCGAACAACTCGAACGAACATACGACCGCCACGACCAAGGTTTCAACCTGCACGCTTCCCCTGCGGATGGAGCATAAATATTCTCTCCATCCCCTTGATTGATTCGGATGGAGTCGGAATATTTCACCATATGAAAAGAAAAGATTCTTCCCATTCTTCTTCGACTGAGCGCTCGCACTTCGTCGGAGGGACATTATTCCATTACTCCCCTACTGCGACCGCCGGAGGCGGACTCCGCCGGGCAGTCACCGTTACGATATTCCTCTTCCTCTCGTTTTCCCTGACATCTTTTCAACCGCTGCCGTCCCTGGTAATGCAATTCAGCTTCGGGAATTTTCACGATCCTAAGGGGATCAGCGTCGATCCCGCCGGTACGGTGTATGTCGCGGACACCGGAGACGACCTTCTCCTCAGGTTCAACTCTTCAGGCGATTCGACCGGGGAGGTGGGCGGATACGGCTGGGGAGACTTCCAGTTCGATATGCCGTACGATGTTTGCGCGACCAACGGGGTAGAGATTTACGTAGCCGATTATAACAACAACAGGATCCAGCGATTCGACCGGACACTGGCGAACGTTGCGACGCTTTCTACGAATCAGTCGAACGACGACTCAAAGCGATTCGGTTACCCATCCGGCGTGGCGGTCTCGAGGCTCGGGGACCTTTTTATCTGCGACGACGAGAACGTACGCGTCATGAAAGTGAACACGTTTTCCACGGTCGAACGATCTTTTGGCGGGTACGGTGAAGGGGCGGGGACACTGACCATGCCGCGTCAGGTCGCCATCGGACCAAACGACGATGTGTTCGTTTCCGACAAAGGGCGTGTTGCGACGTACGACAATTTCGGGAATTACCTCGGTTCTATCGGCACAGGAATACTGCACGATCCGACCGGGATAGACATCGGAGAAGACAAGCTCGGAGTCTGCGATTCCGATACTCTCTACTTCTTCAAACTTGACGGGACGCTCATAGCGAAGTTTTCGGGGAATGATATTCTCGGAACCAGGATAAGCCACTTCAACGACGTTTCGATCCGCGGCAACAGAGTATATATCCTGACCGACAAGAATGTCGTGATAGCCAGGTCAGACTTCTGATTTCTCCAGCACTTCAGGATTTACAATTGCCGGCGGACGTTCGCCCTTCAACACGGCAATGGCGTTCAATGCCGACAGCTCCGACATCCTGGCACGGGTTTCAAGCGTAGCACTCCCGAGGTGCGGGGCGAGGACAACATTATCGAGCCTGAAAAACTCGCGGTTTACTTTCGGCTCATCGACATAAACATCCAACCCGGCGCCGGCGATTTTCGTTTTTTTCAGCGCCGAGATCAGCGCCCGTTCATCGATCACTTCACCACGAGCCGTATTGATAAGAATACACGACTTCTTCATCAGGCCGATCTCCCGCCTGCCGATCATGCCCCTGGTCTCGGAGTTCAACGGAACGTTCAGGCTCACAAAGTCCGATTCCCTCAGCAATTCTTCCAGCGTAACGAGCGATGCACCCAGACTGTCCAGATCGGGATTCTCCCGGCGAGAGTAATAAACGATCTTCATTCCGAATCCCTTTGCCCGCGTCGCTACTCCGGTTCCGATTCTCCCTGCACCGATAATGCCGATCGTCTTGCCGGACACTTCGTGACCGAGCATCATCAGCGGTGTCCATCCCTTGAACTCCCCTGCTCGCACTAGCCGGTCTCCTTCAGCGATCCTCCTTGCGGCAGCCAGCAAGAGGCCGAATGCCATGTCCGCGGTCGCGTCGGTTAGAACCCCCGGGGTATTGGTCACGACTATTCCCTTTTCGGTGGCGGCTTTGACATCAACGTTGTTGTACCCGACCGCGAAATCGGAAATCACTCTCACGGTTTTGAGCTTCGAAATAAATCCCCGATCGAATTTGTTGCCGAGCATGGCTACCACCCCGAACGCGCCGTCCAACTTTTCGAGGAGTTCGCGCTGGGTGATGTCTCGCTCCTCTTTATTCACATCGACGCGGAAATACTCCCTGAGCAGCACCATCCCATTTTCAGGTATTCTCCTTGTTACGAGGATTCTCGGACGTCGGCGGGGTTGGCGCATATCATTCCCTTGAACGGTCGCCTGCGTGCGGAAACCGGCGGGAGGAACGCAAAGATAAGGCGCGGCAGCTCATCTTACGATGCTGCCGCTGTCGATGTCGGACGCAGTCGTCAGTATCGATAACTTTCCGTCTTCGGTCGACGCAGCAAGGAGCATCCCGTTCGATTCGAGCCCCATTAGCTTGGCAGAGGCAAGGTTGGCTACGACTATCACATTTTTTCCGACAAGATCTTCCGGTTTGTAATGTTTGGATATTCCCGCGATAATCTGCCGCTTCTCTTCGCCGATCCGGACTTCGATCCGCAAGAGTTTCTCCGATTTCGGGACCTTCTCACAGTTGAGTATCCTGGCAACACGGAGATCAACTTTTCGAAAATCATCTATGGTGATTTGAGCCTTTATCGGTGCCGTAGATGGCACCGCGGCCTTTACCTCAGGCCCGATCGTATTCGTAGTCTTATTGATCTGCTCTATCTTTGTAAAAAGTATCTTGACATGCCCGATCTGCTTCCCCGCCTCGACGGACATTTCCGCGGCTGAGTTCCAAGCAGCTGTCGAAGCGAGACCATCGAGTGCGAGCATTTTCCAGATTTCCTCTGCCGCAAAAGGGATTACCGGCGAGAGGAGAATTGCCAGCGATCGTGCCAGCTGCGCACAGATATTCAGCGTGGTCGCACACTGGACGGGATTGTCGTTTCGAGATTTCCACGGCTCGGAGTCATTGAAATACTTGTTCGCCGCACGGGCCAGGGACATAGCCTCAACGACGCCGTCACGAAATTTGAATGCTTCAAAAAGCTTCCCGACCTTATCGGGAGCCTCTTTCATCTCGCCGGCAGCCCATTTGTCGAGTTCGCTCAGCTTGCCCCGCTCCGGTATTTTCCCGTCGTAATACCTTTGTATGAACTGCAATGTGCGGTTTACGAAATTCCCGAGAGTGTCTGCGAGCTCATTGTTGACACGCG
>JAJYGB010000539.1 GCA_021785235.1 Bacteroidota bacterium | reverse complement strand
TTCATGCAGGGCCTCGGTAAAACTTCTCAGATACTTCTCGTCTTTCTCGGTCATGGAATCCATGCGCCTGCGGATCTCACTCTTGAGATAGTCGACGTACAAGTGCAATTCCTGAATGAACATATTGGGACGATGAGCGTTGGTCAGGAGCTGCACTCGCCCGTAAATGTGTCCGACCATTTCTTCCAGGGATGATATTCTCGAGAAGTAAGCAAGGTTCGGCCCCGGGCACACCGTAACCGCGCGTTCTTTCGTTCTGACGCCCGAACTCCCTCCGATCGGCGCAGTCGCGGACAGTCCCTCGCAGAGACATTCCTTTTCTATCACCTTTCCGATCTTCTTTTCGAGTTCATCAGGCGGCAAACCAAGTCCCTTCAACTCGGCGATCTTCAATGTCTGGTATTGGTTCGAAGCCGTGCAGATCGGTTCCTTCGTAAACTCCGTATTCGACACGAGTAACTTCTTCGTACATGGAGCACCCGGTTTCCCATCTTCGACTCTTTTCCGGAGCTGTTTCGCGCTCGATGTGTTCCTGAAGTTGTTGAATTGAATTCCCAGCGGTGACGCACCGCTGACGTAAAAATCTTCCCTTCGCGCACCGGCAAGCTGAGTGCGTGTATCATCGTCTACATTAGTAGCCTCTGGAACAAGAAGGAATGGTGATCCCCAGCCGGTACCGTCAACTCCGTAGTATTCGCGGAGGAACGCATCTTCTGCTGCGGTGCCGATGCCACCCTGCACGGTGATGAGAAATTCCTGCAGCGATTCGTTGACCTGTATTCCTTTTTGTTTCAATGCCGCCGCGTAAAGTTGGCCCAGCTCGTCCGCAAGGGATTGTCGCCTCGATTTGAATTCTTCGAGTATGGGACCGAGCAGATAACCGTCCGTCGCGAACGCGTGCCCGCCACAGTTTAATCCGGACTCTATCCGGAACTCGGAGCACCAGATACCCTTCTTCGCGAGTATCTTACCTTGTATGTACGCAGAGCGGTAATCGCTTACCTTCAGTATGACTTTCTTGTTCAGGTTACCATCCGAATCCGGCAGAAACTCGGGACATTCACTCATGTACGCGAACAAACGAGAGTTAAGCCCCGCAGACAACACCACGGATGAATTGAGATCGCTATTGAGAAATCCGCGCATCGCCGCTACCGCGTCCGAGAATTCATACGGCAGAGGCTCATTATCCCTTCCGACGTTGGTCTTGTCCACCTTCGTCATGACGTTGACATCGATATCTCCGGCGACTATTTGCGACCGGAGTTCATCCTCCAGGGATGATCGTATCGCGATGTCCTCCGTACCAAGCATTCGGTTATAGAGAGACTTGACCGGAGACAGGCCGGGAAGCATCTCGATAAACTTGACGATCTCGCTCCCTTTTTCGAACGCTGAGGATTTTAGCGCCGAAGTCTGTCGCTCGACGAGGCGTCCGACCAGGTTCAGGTAGGCAGTAATTCGCCGGGCCCGATAGTCGTGTTCGCGAACCGAAATAGGTGAATACGGTTCACCGTTCAGCTGAGAGTGATGCTTTCGCATGCGCTCGATCAGCACGTCATCGACGACGGAGATTACCGATGATATTCCGTACCGCGCGACCTTGAGTGGAGTGTCGACGGAGAATGCCAGTCCCAGGACGGGTATATGGAATGTATGTAGTTTGCCGTTTTTCAGTTCTTCAATATACCGCTATTTTAGTTTTAATTCAGGTGCAAAAGCAATGAAACACTGACCGCAAAGGATGAAATTCGAGATAGATGCCGCGCAGGAGCAATTAACGAAGAACAACGAACCCAGGGTAAGCGTCCTCAGTACCTGTCCAGCTTGAAGTTCTCTCCGAGGTAGAGCTTCCGTGCTTCCGGATCGTTTGCGAGGAATTCCGACGTCCCAGATTTCAATATCTTTCCTTCGAACAAGAGATATGCCCTGTCGACTATGGACAGAGTCTCATGCACGTTATGGTCGGTAATCAGGACACCGATGCCCTTCTCCTTTAGACTGACCACGATTCTCATAATGTCTTCCACCGCAAGTGGATCTATGCCGGCAAACGGTTCATCGAGAAGCATGAATTTGGGCTCCGTCGCGAGAGCGCGCGCGATTTCAGTGCGCCGACGCTCACCACCGCTAAGCGCGTAACCGAGAGTCTTCCTTATATAACCTATCCCCAATTCGTCCAGCAGACGCTCGCATCTTTCCTTTCGCTCCGTCCGCGGAATCTTCCTGTACTCCAGAACTGCCGTGATATTGTCCTCGACGCTCATCTTCCTGAATATCGAAGCTTCCTGAGGCAGGTAACCGATTCCGAGTCTCGATCTTCGGTACATCGGGAGATCCGTGATGTTGGTGTCGCCTATGAATACTTTACCTGAATTAGGCTTGATCATTCCGACCATCATATAGAACGTCGTAGTCTTCCCCGCCCCATTCGGCCCGAGTAAACCAACGACCTCTCCCTGTTTCACCTGAACGGAAACACCGTTTACAACATACCTCTTCTTATATCTTTTCTGCAGTTCCTCGGAATAGAGGACACTGCTGCCATTTTGCTGCTCTGTTGCCGGAGCTTGTCCGTTTTCCAGCCCGGGAAATTGGTGTGCCAAGCTACCGCTCACTTCCAGACATCCGGGAATCCGCTCTTGTATGGACGGTTTCTATAATAAGAAAAACCTGCAAGGTTGTATTTATCGAGCCTATCCTTCACCATGTTCTCCGGGTAATAATCCCCTTCGACACCGCTTATCACAGCTATCTTGTCGATCTTGCCGTCAATGAAGTACATTACAACTCGGTCCCCGCTAACTTTGTTTGCGCCGTTCGGCTTTTCTTTGTCATAGAGATAATACATACTGGTGGCGTTACTTTCAACGATGATCCGGCTCACCTTGCGGTCGTGCAGGAACATGGTGAGTTTCTTTCCCTTAAGTTGATTGAACCTGTCCGGATAGAGGGAGTCGCTTTGCGAGACCGCGAAAGCGGCACCCTCCACGTCGACGCGCGACAGGTTCTTGTTTCTAATGTATACCGCAACGCTGTCGCCGGTCAGCTGGTTATCTTCGTACCAGACGACAGGGGCCTTTTGCAGTACCACGAGGCTGTCGCTCGAGAAGTAAGTCCCGAATCCGCAGCGTGCGGAAAGAGAACCCCGGACGATCTCGACGCTGTCCCTTGCCATGAAGCGCTCGTTCGCGGAATCACGGAAAGCCTCCATCGTCTTACCCGTTATCATGAGTGTGTCGAGCGTCCCGTCGGACGAAGTATCGATCTGAACCAGAAGAGGCGCGAGGGTGATCAGGCTGAATTTCTTCTTCCCGTAATCTTCGAAGTGACCGCCATGCACCGTGACGTTGTTATCCAGACTCCTGATCTTCACGTTTCCATCTGCAAATGTCTTGTCGTCGCTGCGGTAGTACAGCAGAGTATCGCTCATCAACTGCGAGGCGGAATCACGCACGAATACGTGTCCGTAGAAATGGGCTACTTTCGTCTCCGAGTCATAGGTTCCTGCGTCCGCCGTGAGTGTGCGCTGGGTGTCGTTGAGGTAAACCGCGGTGTCACTCGTCACGGTTTTCGTCTTACCTGAATAGCTCGCCCGGCTGGTCAACAGGGTTAACGTGTCGTCTTTGACGCGCACATCGCCGTAGAGATCGACAAAATCACGGGTAAGGTCCTGGACGGCCCGGTCGCAATTCAAAGTGGTGCTGTCCTGCTGCAGTTTAACGTGTCCTATCAGCTCGCGGAATGAATCGCTCCCCCTTGTGTAACCTATCAGGCTGTCGGCATGTACAAGTTTCACCGGCTGCTGGGCGAAAGAGAGGCGCGGGGAGAGAAAAGCAGCGAATGCAATTGCCAGTACGGTTCGGCTTGTCATTTGGCGGTTTTCGCCTCTCCACTGACGTTGAAGATACGGTAGTTCGAGAGGTCGCGGTCCGACTCGAAGCCGACGCCCTCGAGAGTCTCTTTCGGCGAAACTATTCTTACGAAGACATCCGAAGTAACTTTCTGCGTGTGATCATGCCAGAACAGGCGTTGAGTCCAGAGCGAGGTCCCGCTGTCGCTGTGAGCGTAAACATTCCCAATCGCCTCAAGGTCGTTTGTCCTGTCGTCGACAATTCCACTGTCCGCGGTCAGATAACTGGTGTGCTTCCCCATGTCGTCGTAAAAATCCACGCGTATGCTGTCACCCAGGTATGTCTTGTCTTCATTGTTGAAAACGAGGAGATGACCCGCCTTCAGAATGCCGCGGGTGTCTCCGCTGTCGCTGAATATGATGGTCGAATTCCAGCTTTCCTGGTCAGGGAGCCTTCCTGATACGGGCACGACAGTCGGCTTGAGTTTCTCCTCGCAGCCGAAAATCAAGAGGAGAAAAAGTAATGGGAAATATTTCCTCATACATCGTTCTTCGGAGACAATCCTGCTTTCACGAGATCGTGGAGGTGCAGCATGCCGACCGGCTTGCGAGATTCATTAATGACAATAAGCTGAGTGATATTGAAATTCTCCATGAGCTCTATCGCTGCAACCGCGAGCACGTTTGACTTCACGACCTTTGGATTCCTTGTCATCACTTCGTCGGCGGTCATCTCAGAAAAGTTTAGACTCTTCTGGAGAAGTCTTCGCAGGTCGCCGTCGGTAATGATCCCGGCAAGCTCTCCGGTTGAACTGACCACGCAAGTAGCGCCGAGCCGACCCGAGGTTATCACGAGAATCGCCTCCCTAAGAGAGGCGGTGTTCAGGACGGGC
>JAJYGB010000141.1 GCA_021785235.1 Bacteroidota bacterium | reverse complement strand
CGCGACGAGAAGCTGAAAGTTGTCGAGACCGTGAAGGAGAGCCTGGCCGCGGGCAAGATGCTGCTGGCGGGGACCGGTTCGGATTCGATCAGAGAGACCGTATCGCTGTCGAACGATGCGGCGGAACTCGGGGCGGATTACGCGCTTGTGCTGACACCGTCGTTTTATAAGGGTGAAATGAACGGCCCGGCTTTCGTTAGATACTTCACGGAAGTGGCGGACCGGACAAGAATTCCTCTGATCATATATAACGTCCCTAAATTTACGGGAGTGGACATTCAGGCGGCTGCCGTTTCTCAGCTGGCGGAGCACAAAAACATCGCCGGGCTCAAGAATAGCTCCGAGAACGCGGCGCAGACAGCGGAAATCATCGCGTCGGTGCCGGCCGATTTCTCAGTCCTTGTTGGAACGGCATCGGTGCTCTATCCTGGTCTTGCTGCGGGAGCTAGGGGCGGAATACTCGCGCTCGCGAACATAGCTCCGGACGAATGCGTCAAGCTCCAGAAGCTCTTTGAGGAAGGCAAACACGTCGAGGCATCCACACTGCAGAAGAAGCTTATACCCGTCAACAAGGCGGTGACTTCGAAATACGGCGTGCCCGGCCTGAAAGCGGCGCTCGATATGCTCGGCTATTTTGGCGGCGAGCCGCGCAGTCCGCTTGCTCCGCTCGGCAATCGCGAACGGGAGGACATGAAGTTGATTCTCAAAACCGCGGGCCTGCTTGTGTGATGATGGTTAGAGTAAATATGCGTCTTGCCAGCCGGATCACCCTCCCTTTAATTCCCTCCCATCGAGGGAGGGAAACCTCCGGGTGTGGAATGGACGATGAAATGAGAGTGCGAAGTCATGAGTCTGGAATTCGATGTGCGTGGCTGAGTTTTGCGGGTCGCGCCGGCGGGTTCCTCCCCCTCCATGGGGGAGGATTGAGGCGTGGGTGAGGCCATGAAATGGAAAAGCTACGCATTTGTGGACAAATGAAATGAGAAGCAAGCTAACGCCGATCGCTCGAGGTTTGCGCAAAAGAATGACGGAAGCCGAGCGCGTTCTGTGGAAAGTTCTTCGCGGAAAACGGCTTGAAGGTCTGAAGTTCAGAAGGCAGGAGCCCATCGGACCTTTCATCGTGGACTTCGTATGCTTTGAAAGGAAATTGATTGTTGAAGCGGATGGCAGCCAGCATTATCATGGTGAACAGAAGAGCAAAGATGCAGAGAGGGACCGCTGGCTCCACGAACAGGGATTTGAAATTCTCAGGTTCAATAATACTGAAATCATGTCCAGCACCGAGGGTGTTATTCTGAATGTACTCGAACGCGCTTCCGCTCGCTCGTCTGCGTCACAAGCCCCCTCTCCCTTGAGGGGAGAGGGTTTGGGAGAGGGTGATGTTGACCGCTGTCTCTAAAGCTGAAAAAGATTAGGAGATGCACATGAGAATTAATTCCTTTCGTCCACCCGACAGAATCCTCATGGGTCCGGGACCGTCTAACGTACACCCTCGCGTACTCGAAGCAATGGCGCGTCCGACAATCGGCCACCTCGATCCGGAATTCATTCGTATGATGGACGAGCTGAAGGTTCTCCTCAGGGACACGTTCCTGACGAAGAACGAAGTGACATTCCCGATATCAGGTCCTGGCTCCCTTGGGATGGAGGCGGCGGTTGTCAACATGGTCGAACCCGGCATGAAGGTCGCGGTCTGCGTCAACGGCGCCTTCGGCGGGCGCATACGTGAAATGGTCGAACGCCACGGCGGAATCCCTGTCGTTGTCGATGCCCCATGGGGCCAGCCGATCGATCCGGCAAAACTCGAAGACGCTCTCTCGCATAATAAAGATGTAAAGGTCGTCGCCTTCGTGCACGCCGAGACATCCACGGGCGCCCGGACGGACATCGCGTCGCTCGCGAAGATCGCCCGCAAGTACGGCTGTCTTACCATCGCCGACACGGTCACATCCCTCGGCGGCATACCGGTCAGGGTAGACGATTGGGAGCTCGACGTCACATATTCTGGGAGCCAGAAGTGCCTGTCGTGCCCGCCTGGCCTTTCACCGGTCACTTTTAGTGACCGGGCGGTGAACGCCGTGAAGAACCGGAAGACCAAAGTGCAGAGCTGGTTTCTGGACATTAGTCTCGTCGTGAGTTACTGGAGCGGCGCCAAGCGAACGTACCATCATACGGCACCCATCAACGCCTTGTACGGTTTGCACGAAGCGCTTCTCCTTGTTCATGAAGAGGGTCTCGAGAAAGCTTGGGCGCGTCACGAGAAGAACGCCGGACTATTCCGCGCAGGACTCGAGAAGATCGGACTCAAAAGCTTTGTCACCGGCGAGTCGAGCCTCCCGGAACTCGCTATTGTTACGGTTCCTGATGGAGTCAACGAAGCTGCGGTGAGAGATCATCTTCTTAACAAGTATAACATCGAGATCGGCGCCGGGCTCGGGCAACTTGCCGGAAAGATATGGAGGATCGGTCTCATGGGCTATACTTCGAACGAGAAGAACGTTAAATTGTGTCTTGATGCGTTGAAGGATGGTCTGAAAAGATAAGTCAAAATTCAAAACTCAAAAGTCAAAAGTACAGGTCAAGAGCCAAAAGTCTTGTTGATCGACCCAAAATCCAATTTTTAGTTTTGAGTTGTAGTTTTGACTTTTGACCTTTGCCTTTTGACTTTCTTAGGACATTCTCCACTTAAAATCATATAAGGAGTACAGTTACCGTGTCCAACGCCAAATTCGAAATTCCGATGCCGCCTAACGAGCCGACGAAGACATACCTTCCCGGTTCACCCGAGCGGGTGTCTCTGAAGGCAAAACTGGAAGAGATGCAGGGGAGACAGATCGAGATACCGCTAATAATCGGCGGAGAAGAAATTAAAACCGGTAAAATCGCTAAGTGCGTTCTCCCGCACGACCACAAGACGGTTATTGCCACTTACCACCAGGCAGGTGAGAAGGAAGTCGAGATGGCGATCAAGGCGGCGCTTGCCGCGCGGACGGCATGGGCGGCTCTCGATTGGGAAGAGAGGCTTTCGATATTCATGAAAGCGGCCGCGCTTCTTTCCGGACCGTGGCGCGACACACTCAACGCTGCAACGATGCTCGGACAGAGCAAGAACGTGTTCCAGTCGGAGATAGACGCCGCAGCTGAGCTGACCGACTTCTTCCGCTTCAACGCCTACTACGCAATGCAGCTATTCGAGCAGCAGCCGCCACATTCGCCGGTTGATGTCCGAAACAAAATGGAGTACAGGCCGCTCGAGGGATTCGTCTTCGCTGTTTCGCCGTTCAACTTCACTTCGATCGCGGGCAATCTCCCGACCGCTCCCGCGATGGTCGGGAACGTCGTCCTTTCCAAGCCCGCGTCGAGCGCCGTCTACTCGGCGTACCATATCATGCAGATACTCAAGGAAGCCGGGGTTCCCCCCGGAGTGATCAACTTCGTCCCTGGCCCGGGCGGAGCCGTCGGCCGGCCTGCCATGACGTCGCCTCATCTCGCCGGAATCCACTTTACCGGCAGCACATCCGTGTTCCAGGATATGTGGAAGACCGTCGGGACGAACATCGCTAATTACAAATCGTACCCGAGGATTGTCGGCGAAACCGGCGGCAAAGACTTCATCTTCGCGCACAAGAGCGCCGACATCGAAGAGCTCGGCACTGCGATTATCCGCGGCGCTTTTGAGTACCAGGGACAGAAATGTTCCGCCGCCTCACGCTCGTATATTCCAAAGTCGCTCTGGGCGGATCTGAAAGATTACATGGTCAAGGAGCTGAAAACCGTGAAGATGGGCGACCCGCGCGACTTCAGCAATTTCATGAACGCGGTGATCGACAAAGGAGCGTTCACGACCATAACCGGGTATATCGATTACGCTAAAAAGTCGGGCGACGCCGAGATAATCTCCGGCGGAAACTACGACGACTCGAAGGGATATTTCATAGAGCCGACGATCATACGCGCGAAGGAACCGCACTTCAAGACGATGGAGGAGGAGATCTTCGGACCTGTCATGACTATATATGTATATGACGACGACAAGTACGAGGAGACGCTCCATCTCTGCGACGAGACTTCGCCCTACGCGCTGACGGGAGCGGTTTTCGCCCACGACAGGTATGCTGTCGCGACGGCGAACAGGATACTTATCAACGCTTCGGGGAATTTCTACATCAACGACAAACCGACCGGCGCAGTCGTCGGGCAGCAGCCGTTCGGCGGAGCACGCGCGAGCGGCACGAACGACAAGGCCGGAAGCTTCCTTAACATGGTTCGCTGGATGTCTCCGAGGAGCACGAAGGAGAATCTTGTTCCACCAAAGAACTACCGGTATCCGTTCATGAGCGAGAAGTAAGGATTTGGAATGCTGGAATAATGGAATTGTGGAATGGTGGGAGGAATTCCCTGCGATTCCTTGTTATGGAATTGCAGCGAAGACGAGGAAATTCGTCACGTTGTGGTTGTAGCGCAGACCGTCAGCAAGGAGTGAATCTATGAAAAGCCGGAATCTTTTGTTGACTCCGTTAATACTATTCCTCTTTTCTATCACATCGTTTGCCTCTGGACAACGGCGATCGGCTGGCCCCGACGTGAGCGTCCGAGTTCTCAAGATGCCTCCCCTCCAAACGCCCAACACGTTCTACCAGGGAAACCGACAGCCGCTTATCCTAAGCCCACTCTATAAGCTCCCGATAGGCGCTATACAGCCGGAAGGCTGGCTGAAGACGCAGCTCGATTACATGGCTGACGGGTTCACC
>JAJYGB010000382.1 GCA_021785235.1 Bacteroidota bacterium | reverse complement strand
TTCGTAATTTTCGCCGCTCTATCGGCCAGACCGTAGATCCGCATCAGGTAATTGTTAACAGGGTGCGCTTTCTCGATTTTGCCGAGCGCCAATTCCGTGAATCCTATTATACCTCCCAGCACATTGTTGAAGTCATGAGCTATTCCACTGGTCAACTGCCCAAGGCTTTCGAGTTTCTGAGACTGGAGAAGCTGCTCCTCGAGTTTCTTTTTTTCTGTAACGTCCTTCAGTATTCCGCGATAAGCGACTATTTCCCCCGCCTGGTTTCGAATCACGGCCGAAGAGTCCTGGACTATCAAGAGGGTACCGTCTTTCCTTTTCATCAAAATCTGGTTATCCCTAATGATACCTTCAGCTTCGAGGACGGCAAGCTCCTGGCCTCTGTCATCCGGATTCTCATAGAGACCGGCGACGCTTTCCAGTTCAAGCATCTCGCCTCTTGAACCAAATCCAAACATTTTGACACCGGCGGAGTTAATATCGAGAATTTTTCCGGATGGCGTCGTGAGATAGATCGTATCGAGAGACTCCTCGAAAAGATTTCTGTACCTCTCTTCCGAGCGCCGGAGCATTTCCTCGGAGAGCTTGCGTTCGGTAATGTCCTCTGCCGTGCCAATAACTGCGGGCTTGCCGTGATAAGTGGTGATCGAGCCGATCATCTCCACGCGCAATCTTTGGCCCGACTTCTTCAGCGCGCTGAAGTCGTACTTAAAAAACTCAGTTTGGCCGTCGAACAGCCTCCTCATATTCTCGGAAACCGAGTCCCTGTCCTCAATCGCCACGGTATCCATCATCGATCGCAGGGCTAAAAATTCCTTCGCCGATAGTCCGAACATCCTCTGCATGGCCGGGTTGATGTAAACGAAGCGGCCTTCCTGCACAATGTAGACTCCTATCATGGATGATTCGACAAGGGTTCTGAATTTCTCTTCACTTTCCCGAATAGCCGCCTCGGCCTTGGTCATACCTGTAAGGAGTCTCGCATTTTCCAAAGCCACCGCGGCACTTGCGGCAAGTCCCTCAAGCATTTCAACGTCGCTTTCAGTAAACCGTTTTCCATCCTTGCCATTATGAATCGCGAAGGCCCCCAGGACATCTCCCTTTCTACTCACGATCGGGACGTCTACCAGGTTGTATATCCCAAACTTCTCGTGTAGTTCCCTAATCGCGAGCGGGTCGTGTTTCGAGTCATTGCTGATCCTCGAAAGTTTACTTGCCACTACAAAGCCAGGAGTTCCCTGACCCGGAGCGAACCGCACATCGATTGGTATGACATCTCCAGACCTGTTGTATTCCCTGAACACGAGCACCCCGTCTTCTATGAGGCCGACAGTTCCGGCAGTCGCGCCCACGAGCTCAATTCCCGAAGCCACAAGCGTCCGGAGGATATCGCTAACGTTTAACACGGCGTTTATCTTTACAGTCGCATTAGACAAAATCGTCAATTGTCTGCTTCGCTCGGCGATCGCGTCTTCAGCCTTTTTCCTTTCTGTCAAGTCTCTCGCGGACGATAGTAGCGCCTTCTTACCGTCGAAATCGACCACCTTCGCGCGCACTTCGACGGGTATCCTGGTGCCGTCCTTCTTCATATGTACGGATTCAAGCGTAGACTCCAAATCGACAAACACCCGCTTCAAGCTGTCCTGTGCCCTCGACGCTAGCTCCGGCGCGAGGATCTTAGTTACATTCTGTCCGATAATCTCATCACGAGTGTAGCCGAGTTTTTCGCATCCCGCTTCGTTGACCTGCAGGAAGGTCCCATTTTCATCAAGCATGAAAAATTCGTCGGCTGAACTCTCGAGAAGAAATCTATACCTACTTTCACTGGCGACCAGGGCTTCGTTTGCCGCCGCCAGCTCAGTCAAATCCACAAGTATACCTCTAAGGCCAACCACTCGAGAGTCGTGAACTATCGCGCTTGCCGAGATGAGCACGGGAAAACGCCGCCCGCTCTTGTCGATAGCCGTGTATCGTTCCGACTCCACGGACAATCCCCTAAACACTTTCTCGATATCTTCAGCAACTTTTCTTCTGTCGCCGGCAGACACGAAGTCTAGCGGGCTCCTTCCCCTCGCGAAGTCTTCCTCTGAGATCCCAAATACATCCAAGCATGCACGGTTCGCGAAACCTATTTTGCGCGATTCATCTATTTCAAAAACCGGTTGCGGGAGGAAATCGGCAAGCTCCTTGAATTTCGCCTCGCTTCGTCGAATCTCGTCATCGGTTTTCTTTCGCTCGGTCATATCCTGGGCCGCGCCATATACTCTAACGACTCTTTTTGCGACAGGATCCCATGCCGGCTTGGCCGAGTCTCTTAGCCAGCGAGGCTCTCCAGATCGGGTCACAAGCCTGAATTCGGCAACGTCAAAATTCCCTTCTATTACCTTTCTAAAATGCTCTCTCAAGACAGGAAGGTCCGGATCGTAAACTACGCTCTGCCATCCGCCCCTATCAACGATCTCGGCACGACTGTAGCCGAAAATTGTCTCGAAAGTTTCTGACAGCCATTCGCTCGAGAATTTGCCGTCCTCGCCGAGAACTAGAACATAGGTATAATCGGAGATCAATTCGGTGAGCGTACGGTATCTTTCTTCGCTTTGCCTGAGCGCTGTCTGTTCCCGCAGGAGTCTCGTTTTTTGATAAGCGCTCTCGAGAATCCCCGGCAATCGCGTGTGATAGGAATCGCCCTTTACGACATAATCGTCCACACCGATCCTAAGAGTACTCGCTGCAGTTTCCTGATCTCCTTCATCCGCGATTATTACTATAGGGTTGGTATGCCCCTTCCCCCCTCGAAATTCCTTGATGAAGTCAGGCAAATTCAATCCCGGTAAAGCGTAGTCAATAAGCAGGACATCGAATGGAACCTTCTCCGCGCCTACAAATGCTCTCAGGTCGGGCAAATTCCTTACTGTTCCCAGCCGGATATGGGACGCCCTTCGTTCAAAGTAATCGTTCAACAGACGTTCCGTCGCTCGATCGTGGCTCGCAATCAGTAAACGGAATCCGCTGCTGCCTCTTGACATTCCAAGCCGATACTCCTGCAGGTTTCTCTTAAGTATCGAAGGGAGTTCACTGTAGTGTCTACCAGTCTTGACTACGTAATCGTCCGCTCCCCCTTTCAACGCCGACACCACTTTATCTTCATCCCCATAACCGGTGATGGCGACAATGCAGATGAGGAGTCCGCGTTCCCTGATCTCGCTCACTACGGACATTCCGTCGCCGTCCGGCAGTCGCAGGTCGACCAGCGCGACATCGTAGCGGGAGTTCCCGGCAAGTTTCGACCTCGCCTCTTCACAAGAAGACGCCACATCGACTTCAAATCCCAAGCCCGTATTAAGCTCGTGCCTTACAAGCCTGACATCAGCTTGATCGTCTTCTACGTATAGTACTTTCATGAAGTCCGTTCCGGCAATTACCTTAGCAGTTCCTGGATGAATCCGTAAATGAGATTAAGTCCGAGTAGATCCGAGGTCCAGCCAGTGCGCGGGGGTCTCTAACGAATTGAACGGGATGATGGAAATCAGCTAGTCGATGGTGCGGGTGAAACAGTGAATACAGGTTCGACACTTTCGATCGCATCACGGTTTTGGTCTGGCTCCTCCTCGTTAGTAACGTGAATGGCCCATCGGTCTGTTCCTTACTTTGTGAAGTTTAGACAAATCGCCCAAGATTTTCAAATCGCGTATCGTCTCCTTTTGAAGACAGGCACCATCAGTATGCCCGCGATGAATCCGCCGACGTGCGCCCACCAGGCGATTCCGCCAGACATTCCCTGGCCCACCGATTCGACGCCACTTAAGAATTGCATCATGAACCAGAAGCCTATGAAAAGAAGCGCTGACACGTCTATGATATCGAATATTATAAATATCGGAATGAGCGTGACTATCCTCGCCCGCGGAAACATTACAACGTAAGCTCCGAGCACACCGGAAATCGCTCCGCTCGCGCCGATGGTCGGTATCGAAGAGCTGGCCGAGAGGTAGGCTTGCAGGGCCCCGGCAGCGAGGCCGCTTAACACGTAGAAGACTAGATAGTTCCGATGGCCGAGCTTGTCTTCCACATTGTCGCCAAATATAAAAAGGAACCACATGTTCCCAATGATGTGAAGCCAGCCGCCATGGATGAACATTGACGTAAAGAACGGTACGTACCTTGCGAATAGGTGCGTGTGGTGAGACATCATCTCAAAATATTTGCTCGGCACAAGGCCATACTTCAGGAAGAAAGCATCCAATCCAGTACCAAGCGACAGCTCATAGAAAAAGACCGCGGCATTTGCCGCTATAAGGAGATAGTTTACGACCGGGAACCCATAAGATGGATTCTTGTCTTTTAACGGAATCACCCGTCACTTCTCCGTTTTGTAGAGCCTGTTCAGTGCGGTAGCAAGGTGGATGACATCCATATCCATGCCGTCATTTTTCGCGCCCGCCGCGATCTGCGCCAGGCAGCCGGGATTCCCTGTTATCACAGTATGGGCACCGCATTTGTTTATGTTATCCAATTTTCGATCGAGAAGTTTCGCGGCTTCGTCGTAGTGCACGACATTATAAATCCCCGCGCTTCCGCAGCACCAAGTGGCCTCATTCAACTCCCGGTAATTGTCGCCCGCGAGATCCTTCACAATTTCCCTCGGCTGAGCGCTTATCTTCTGCGTATGGACCAGGTGGCACGCCTCGTGGTAAGTAACCGTGGACCCAAATTTCGCCTTCGGCTTCCGGTATCCGGTCTCATGGATAAAT
>JAJYGB010000359.1 GCA_021785235.1 Bacteroidota bacterium | reverse complement strand
CGTGAAAGCAGGGCCGAAGGTGTAAGCTCCAGGCGACTCTGCGAAGGTGTAAATGTCTCAAATTCGAATGAATTCCTCCGAATGAGATCACCTTCGCAGGGTGCCGCCCCGCGTGTCGACGAGCAGGCTTCCGGAAAGTCCCCGATTCCCAATCGAAAATTTGCAACAATCTCTAATTTTGCGTAAATTTTCAGGCAAATTTTGACTTTTTTGTCGCATGTTTGAACAAATATCCGAGAAGTTCGAAGGTATATTCCACCGGCTGAGTGGACAAGCACGCATCTCAGATGAAAATATCTCAGATGCGGTACGAGAGGTGCGTCGCGCGCTTCTCGAGGGCGACGTCAATTATAAGGTCGCGCGCGCGTTCACCGAAGAAATTCAGAAGAAGGCCGTCGGCAAAGACGTCGCAAAGAGCCTTAACCCCGGCCAGGTATTCGTCAAAATAGTTTATGACGAGTTGGTCCAGCTTCTCGGCGGTTCGACCAGCGAGCTGAACCTGACTGAGGACATTCCGAATGTGATCATGATCGCCGGTCTTCAGGGTTCAGGCAAGACCACGTTTGCGGCGAAACTTGCAAGTTACCTTAAAGCGAAAGGGCGATACCCGCTCCTTGTTGCCTGCGATGTTCACAGGCCCGCAGCTATCGATCAGCTCGAAACGCTCGGGCAGCAGATTAACATCCCGGTCTATCTGGAACGCGGAGCTGCCGCGGTCGATATTGCATCGAGGTCGATAGACTACGCGAGGAAGAACGCGCGCGATATCGCCATCATAGATACCGCCGGCAGACTACACATTGATGAGGAAATGATGCGAGAGGCGGAAGGCGTCAGAGCCGCGGTCAAGCCGCATCAGATTCTCTTCGTTGTCGACTCGATGACGGGACAGGACGCCGTTAACACGGCGCAGGAGTTCAACCGCAGACTCGACTTCAACGGCGTCGTGCTGACTAAGCTGGACGGCGACGCGCGCGGCGGCGCTGCGATGTCGGTGAGATCGGTCGTTCAGAAGCCGATAAAGTTCGTGAGCCTGGGCGAAAAACTTGACCAGCTTGAGGTGTTCCACCCTGACAGGATGGCATCGCGAATCCTCGGGATGGGCGACGTCGTAACGCTCGTCGAGAAGGTACAGGAGCAAGTCGACGAGAAGAAAGCCGCGAAGCTTGAGCAGAGGCTCAGGAAGAACGAGTTCTCGCTTGAGGACTTCAGGGACCAGCTTAAACAAATCAAGAAGATGGGACCGTTGAAGGACGTCCTTTCCATGATCCCTGGAGTGTCGGGCGCAGTTCGTAACGCGGTGATAGACGACAAAGCGCTCGTGAGGATCGAGGCGATGATTAACTCGATGACTATTTCTGAAAGAGAGAAGCCGAACATCATAGATGGAAGGCGTAGAAAAAGGATCGCGGCCGGAAGCGGAACGTCGGTCCAGGAAATTAACAGACTTTTGAAACAATTCTCGGAAATGCAAAGGATGTTTAAGACCCTTTCCAAAGGGAAATTTGGAAAGGCTGCTTTGGCGAACATGCGTTTCCCCCTTTAAAATGTGGAGGATAATTTGGCGGTAAGACTGAGACTGCGAAAGACAGGACGAAAGAATCAACCATCGTATAAGGTCGTGGCTGCGGATTCCCGCTCGCCGCGCGACGGACGTTTTCTCGAGACTGTTGGCACTTACAATCCGTTGAGAAACCCGGCGGAGATAAAGATCAACGAGGAGAAGGCGTTCAAATGGTTGAAACGCGGCGCGTTGCCGACCGACACCGTGCGCAGCCTGCTTCGCAAGTCGGGTTTGTGGTACAAATGGTACTTGGTGAAGAAAGGTTTGGACGAATCTGCCGTGGCGCAGAAATTGGCTGAATGGCAAGCGGGTCAGGGAGCTAAAAACCTGCGCGATGCCGAACGCAAGCAGAGGCGTAGAGCGTCGAAGAAGGCGAAGAAAGCGACCGAATCTGCCCCCGCGGCTGAAGCCAGCGCTCAGCCGGGACCGACGACCGGACAACCTGCCTAAGTTTGTCCCGATGAGCTTTGAGTGTAGTTGCAGCACCTTTTGTCGAGTTGGGCGTATTATCCTGCCTGCACGGAGGATAATGGGTTCAGCCCCGGCAAATCTTCAACTACTCTTCTCCGGATTTTCTTGGGAGAAGAACTAGAAGCGGTCCGTCCCTGGTTTGTGGACGGGCGGTTATCAGGCTCAAGTGAAACCCGGCCCGCTTTCCCCGGTTCTCTGAAGGTGGCGAGCCGAGTAGGAAAAGGAGGTCCGCAATGCATGACTTCGTTGATTATGTGGTAAGGAAACTCGTGGACAAACCTGATAGCGTTCAGTTGACTCAGGAGGAGAAAGAGGCCAACAAGGTGGTCTTTCAGCTCAAGGTTGACCCGGAGGACGTCGGGAAGGTGATCGGCCGAAAAGGGCGGACTGCCAACGCGATTCGAACTCTGTTGAGCGCCGTCGCCGCGCGTGAAGGCAAACGCGCGATCCTGGAAATAATCGACAAGTAGTACCCCCGCACTGTAAGTTTCGTCTCAGGCTTACTGATCCGCTCCGACGGGATTCCATTTGCCGTGTCCCCGTCGGAAAAGGGAAAACTTGTCGCCGAAGAAGCAAAAATGGTCGAATTTATTCTCATAGGTGTAGTCAGAAAAGTGCGCGGGAACAAAGGTGACTTGAAAGTCGAGTCCATGAGCGATTTCCCTGAACGGTTTTCTGGTCTTGAGGAAGTGTTCATCCGAAAGAAAGATTCGGCAAAGCCCGTTAAAATTGAAATTGAGAAAAGTGAATTTGTGAACAACTATGCGGTGATGAAATTCAAGGACGTGGATTCTTACGACGGTGCTGCCGCGTTCGTAGGTGCCGAGGTCCTCGTCCCGGAATCCGGACGTGTCGCGCCGCCCGCCGGCACATATTTCATTGATTCGCTTATCGGTATGAATGTGAAGACCGCCGACCGCGGAAAGATCGGCGTTGTCAAGGATGTGCTTTCGAATCTCAAGCAGAGTATGCTCCAGATTAGTATGGACGACGGCTCGGAATTTAATCTTCCGTTCGTTAACGCGTTCGTACGGAATGTAGACATGCAAGCCAACGAGATTACTGTGGAGTTGATTGAGGGACTTGCCACGATCAACCGGACAGTACGAGGGGAGAATGCCGGTGAGAATTGACGTCGTTACGGCATTTCCGAAGATGCTTGAGAGCCCTCTCAATGAGAGCATGTTGAAGAAAGCCAAGGAGAGAAATGTTGTCGAAATCGCCGTGCACGACCTGAGGGATTATGCGCACGACAGGCACCATACCGTCGACGACTCACCTTATGGTGGCGGAGCGGGAATGGTGTTGAAGCCTGAACCGGTATTCGAGGGGGTCGAGAGACTCCTTGGTGAGCGTACTTATAATGAGGTCATTCTGCTCGCGGCCGATGGTGAGACCTTCAACCAGGCTATTGCAAATGAACTTTCTCTGAAGGAGAACCTTATTTTTATATGCGGGCACTACAAGGGTGTCGACGAACGGATCAGGGAAAGTCTGGTAACGCGGGAGATATCCATCGGAGACTACGTTCTTACCGGCGGTGAGATTGCGGCGTTGACCGTAATCGACGCCGTCGTCAGGCTCCTTCCCGGTGCGCTCGGAGACAGCGAGAGCGCTTTGAACGATTCGTTTCAGACGGGGTTGCTCGACTCGCCCCAGTACACAAGGCCGGCGGATTTCAGAGGTATGAAGGTGCCGGAAGTCCTGCTCGCCGGCGACCACGAAGAAGTGAGAAAATGGCGGGAAGCCAGGAGCATCGAGAGAACATCGAAGCGAAGGCCTGATTTAATGGAGAAGTATTTGTCGGAGCCTGACGCCGGCAAAACGCAGACTCAAAAACATTGAGAAAATGGAGAACATAAAATGAACAAAATATCTTTGGTTGAAGCCGCTCACCTTAAAACCGATCTACCTCAGTTTCGGCCGGGCGACACCATTAACGTCCACTTCCGCGTAATCGAAGGGGACAAGGAGCGCATCCAGGATTTTGAAGGGATAGTGATCAGCCGGCGCGGAGCCGGACTGAAGGAAACCTTCACCGTCCGCAAAATCTCGAACGGAGTCGGAGTCGAAAGGATATTCCCCATTCACTCTCCCCGCATCGCGAAGATCGATATGGTTCGAGCCGGAAAGGTGAGACGCGCGAAACTTTTCTATTTGAGAGATCTGGCAAGCAAGGCTGTTCGTCAGAAAACCACGTAAATTTCGGAGTCTGAATGATCGGGTCAAATGGAACTCGAGAGAGTGATCCGTCTCTGACGACTTTCGGACAGCCGATGGGGAGAGAGATGCTGGAACTGCAGGACACCGACGCGTTTGCCGGTTTGGAAGACATATACGAGAAGGTGCGGACCGGCGAAAGATTGGGCCGCGAGGACGGAATAAGACTCTACGAAACGAGGAATCTCCTTGCCCTCGGATATATGGCCAATCTTATGCGAGAGAGAATCAACGGTTCGAACACTTACTTCGTCAAGAATTATTACCTGAATTACTCGAACATCTGCGAGCTCGACTGCAAGTTCTGTTCGTTCTACCGGAAGGAAGGACAGGAGGGCGCATTTCTGATGACCCTCGAAGATATCTTCAAAACGGTCGAGAGCGATAAGGAAAACATCACCGAGATGCACATGGTCGGCGGGCTCCATAACGGGCTCCCTTACGACTACTATCTGAATCTCCTGCGGGGCATAAAGAAGATCGATCCACGGATACACATCAAG
>JAJYGB010000008.1 GCA_021785235.1 Bacteroidota bacterium | reverse complement strand
TGTAATACCAGCAATAGATTTGAGACAGGGAAAATGTGTAAGGCTGGTCCAGGGAGAAGCCGGGACCGATAAGATATATTCGGATGATCCCACGAAGATGGCGATCGTCTGGCGCGGAGAAAATTTCAAAGCGCTTCACGTCGTCGACCTCGACGGCGCGTTCGAAGGGCGGCCTGTGAATTTCGCGGCGCTGAAGTCGATAGTCGATGCGGTGGATATCCCCGTGGAGTTTGGCGGCGGGCTGAGAACGTATGAAAACGTCAAGGCGGCATTCGATATAGGCATTTACCGCGCGATCATCGGGACTGTTGCAGTCAACGATGAAGAGCTCCTCATCAGGCTTCTGCAGGAATTTGGGCCCCGGAGGATCGCGGTTGGCATCGACATGCTCGACGGCATCGTACAGATAAAGGGCTGGAAAAACTCCAGCGGGATTTCGGCGATCGAGCTCGGAAAAAAGCTCAAGGAACGCGGAGTTGCGAGAGTAATCTACACCGATATCTCGCGCGACGGCACCCTCAAAGGGGCTAACATAGAAGCCATGAAGGAATTCGCCGTCCAGACGGGCCTTCGGGTCACCGCCTCGGGAGGAGTGAAGTCCTACCTGGATCTGATACATCTTCAGGAGCTCGAGCCGTTCGGCGTCGATTCTATAATCGTCGGCAAGGCCCTCTACGAGAACAAGTTCCCGTGCGTCGAGCTCTGGCGGCTGAACGAGAAGGTGCTGGACGACCTCGGGCCGACGAGGCGAAGCTGAGCTACCCGGATGTTAGCTAAGAGGATAATCCCCTGCCTCGACGTGAAGGCGGGAAGGGTGGTGAAAGGAATAAACTTTGTCGACCTGACCGACGCCGGCGACCCGGTTGAGTCCGCCCGGTTCTATGAAGCGGAAGGCGCCGACGAGATTGTGTTCCTCGATATAACAGCCAGCGTCGATAACCGCGCCACGATGTTGACCGTCGTGAGACGAACCGCCGAGACCATATTTCTACCGCTTACAGTCGGCGGCGGGATCAGAACAGTGGACGACATGCGCCGGATGCTTTCTAACGGAGCCGACAAAGTGAGCCTCAACACTGCCGCTGTCCGCGACCCTGATTTGATTTCGAAGGGAGCGGAGGAGTTTGGCGTCCAGTGTATCGTGGTGGCAATTGACGCTAAAAGAGTTGCAGCGGGCACAGGAAACGACGGCAAACACCGCTCAATGGAACCCAGGGAAGCCGGCCAGGAGTCTGTATGGCGCTCAGTTGAAAATGATATGATGAAAAGTGTCGGACCTCCGGCCGAGTACGAGGTCTACGTCAATGGCGGAAGGACTCCTGTCGGGCTGGATGCCGTTGGCTGGGCTAAATATGCCGTGGCGCATGGAGCCGGAGAAATCCTGTTGACAAGCATAGACAGGGACGGAACAAATTCTGGTTACGACATCGATATGCTGAAGACTATTACGAGAGAAGTCAATGTTCCCGTCATCGCAAGCGGTGGAGCGGGAACGCTCGATCATTTCTACGAGGCGATCGAAAAAGGAAATGCGGACGCGGTCCTTGCTGCGTCGGTATTCCACTTCGGCAAGTTCAAAATAATGGACGTCAAAAACTATTTATCAGGAAGAGGTGTTGCAGTAAGGTTATGAAAGAAATGGATGAAATATTCGGCCAACTCAAGTTTGACGATAAAGGATTACTGACCGCCGTCGCGCAGGACTACAAGACCGGCGAGATACTCATGCTCGCGCATATGAACGAAGAGAGCCTTCGAAAGACGATCGAGACCGGACAGGCGGTCTATTGGAGCCGGTCGCGTAATAAGCTCTGGCACAAGGGCGAGGAGTCCGGAAACGTACAAAATGTCAAGGAACTTCTCCTCGACTGCGATGGCGATGCGATCGTAATGAAGATCGAACAGGTCGGCGGCGCGGCCTGCCACACAGGGAACAGAAGCTGTTTCTACAGGAAATTAGAGAAAGGAACACTCGTCGATGTCGGGGTGAAAATGTTCGACCCCGCGAAAGTCTACAAAGAGAAATAGGATGCGAGTGGCAGAGATTTCCACGGATCGTCGGACAAAAGGGAGAAATAGCGTGAGTGGAAATCCATTTGTTCCGTTTCATCCGCATTCTATCTCCTGAAGACGATATTAAACCGAATAGATTAAGGAGGAGCATGTCTAAACCAAAAGTAGCAATATTGATTGGGAGTAAGTCCGATGAGGCGGCCATTTCCGAATCGTTCGCCTATCTGGATTTCTTCGGAATTGAGCATGAGCTTCATGTATTGAGCGCGCACCGGAATCCGATAGAGACCGCTGAATTTGCATCCAGCGCGGAGAAGAACGGCTTCAGTCTGATTATCGCCGGCGCGGGAATGGCGGCTCATCTGCCGGGCGTGGTCGCGAGCCTTACGACGATTCCTGTCATCGGAGTTCCGTTGAGCGGCTCCGAACTCTCCGGAGTCGATGCACTGTACTCCATCGTGCAGATGCCTCCGGGAATTCCCGTCGCAACCGTCGCGATCGGCAAGGCCGGCGCCAAGAACGCAGGCGTACTCGCCGCTGAAATAATCGGCCTCTCCAACCCCGATGTCAAGAAGAAGCTCGTGGAATTTCGCGCGAAAGGCTCGAAGCTTTGAAAGTACTGATCATCGGCGAACCTTGCATAGACGTTATTCACAAGGCCGACGGGACGGTGTATAACGAACACGGAGGGATTTCATACGCCGTTGTGGCAAGTTGCCTGCTCAACGATGGAATCGAGACGATTCCCGTGATTGGCCTCGGAAGGGAAGACCGGGCCTACTTCCATGGCTTGTTTGGCCGGCTCAGTGCGCTCGATCTGTCGGCAGTATACGAAAGCGGCATTCCTACACGAAGGGTTGATTTGTTCTATGAAGACGAAAACAAACGATGGGAATGCAGCACACAGCCAATCGAGCCTACACCATTTGAGAGGATAGAGCCGTTCCTCCCTGCGGAGGGGATTCACGTTAACCTCATAAGCGGTTGGGACATCACTCTGGAAACTCTCGGAAAGATCAGGGCCGCCGCGCCAAACTGCCACATACATCTCGACCTCCACAACATCGTGATGCAGCATTTCCCGGACGGGAAGCGCGTTAGAGGCCCCAGGGAAGACTACCTTGCCTGGTGCAATTACGCGGACACGATTCAGCTGAACGAAGACGAGGCGGAGGTAATAGACGCTGCCTCCCATGATCGCCGCGAACTAGCGGACAAAATACTTGGAACGAAGGCAAAAGCAGTTGTGATATCACTTGCAGAAAAGGGCCTTTCATTGTACGAGAAGACCAATGGAAATATCAAAGAGCACTTCTTCCCGCCGAAACAGACAACCGTAATCGATCCGACGGGCAGCGGTGATGTTTTTGGCGCGACTTTCCTACACTCGGTCATTCTGGGTAAAAGCTACGTCCAGGCTGCCGAGGCGGGAATTGAAATGGCTGTGCGAAAAGTCGGTGTAGCTGGACCGGGCGGACTCATTAACATGAAGAGAGACGGTGCTCATGTCTGACAAAAGAGTCCTGATTGCAGGCGCACGCGGCTTACTCGGCCAGAAGATTGTCGAAATCTTCAGAAGAGAGTCGGAGTACGAGCTCCTGCCTTGCGAGTTGAAAGCCGGTAACGAGGGAGTTGTCGCCCTCGACATAACCGACCGTCAGAAGGTTCTCGATGCTGTGAGTGCGTTCAAGCCCTCGGTAATAGTGAATGCCGCGGCGTTCACGGATGTCGACCGCGCGGAGGTGGAGAGGGAAATAACCTACAAGGTAAACGCGCTTGCGGTGGAACACCTGGCGGAAGCGGCTAATATCTTCAACTCCAAACTCGTTCATATTTCCACAGACTATGTCTTCAACGGCCATAAGGGGAATTACGATGAAATGTCGCTCCCCGATCCCATCGGGTATTATGGTAAAACCAAACTCGCCGGTGAGAACCTCGCCAAGGCACAGTCGGATAACCTGGCGATACTGAGAACGCAGGTCCTTTACGGATATGGTGCCGGCATAAAGAAGAACTTCGTGTTGTGGGTCGTCGAAAAGCTCTCGAGAGGCGAAGAGTTCTCGGTGGTCACCGATCAGGTCGGCAACCCTACTCTCGCCGACGAGCTGGCGTTTGCCGTGTTGAAAGTCGTCCAGCGTGACGCCAAAGGTTTGTACCATGTTAGCGGGTTCGAAGCTATGTCAAGGTTCGAGTTCGCCGGGAGGATCGCGCAGGTGTTCGGCTACGACAAGTCGGTAATATCCCCGACCACTTCTGATAAACTCAACCAGAAGGCAAAGCGACCGATGAATTCGAGTTTCATCTGCCTCAAGGCGCAGACGGAGCTCGGTGTGAATATGCCGTCAGTGACGGATTCGTTGTCGTTGATGAGGCAGCAGATGAAACATGCCGGCGCGATTCCACAACAGAACGAAAGAATGTGAGAAGAAATGCTTGACCTGAAATTCATACGAGATAATCCCCAGGCCGTCAAAGAGGCGATCGCCAGAAAAAGAGAGATCGACCGCGTGGACGAGATACTGCAGCTCGACGGCGAAAGAAGAGAACTCCTGCAGAAGACAGAGGCAATCAAGAGCGAGCGAAACCAGATAGCGGGCGAGGTTGCCAAGCTTAAACAGCAGGGCAAAGATGCTTCAGACTTGATCGCGCAGGGTAAATTAAAAGGGGACTCAATAAAGAGCTTCGAAGAACAACTTAAGTCCACCGAAGATAAGCTCAACGACCTCCTTCTGTACATCCCGAA
>JAJYGB010000572.1 GCA_021785235.1 Bacteroidota bacterium | reverse complement strand
ATAAATCGTGGGACTTCCCATATGAAGGATTGAATTGTTGTTATCGGCGGAGTTCTGGTATGGATTAAGGGGATCCGAAAGCCATCCCGTAGATGTCCCGTTCTCGTTGAATTTGTACTGGTAAGCGCCGGGCACGCCTCCGCCAACCTGACCTCCAATGCTGAGCCGAACGGTTTTGTACCAAATCCCGGTAGCGGGATCCTTCGTCATGGTGGACGGTGCTCCGGATGAAATTGCGCCGCCGGAATTCGGTCCCCAACCGTTAAACTCGCCGGGCACGTATACGACCGACGGACTGCCCTGCGGCTTGTAATAAAAGGTCACATCGACGCTGTCGGGAACCTGAGCAAACAGAGCGGTGGAAGTGAAGAGGAATAACGCCGCGATCACCGTTTTCATTTTCCAAATCTCCTTTATAAATCGTGTGCCCTTACCCTTTATCCAAACCGAACCGACAGTAAGCAGCGACAACTCCGTCAAAAACAGATGCGCTTCCAATTTCGGATAGAAACGGTGCGGGGCATATTTGGAGCACCCCGCACCGAACCTTAGGGAGATAGCATCAACTCCTGCACATTCCCGGAACAACGAGCCGATCACCTTCATCGAGAGCGACCCTTTGCGAGTCTTACGCACCTGAAATAAACCCGCTCCCGTTCCGACGTCACTGTCGGGACGGGAGAACCTATGGGTGGAGAAGCAACCCATGCAAAATCCCTTTTACCTTTAGCAATTTTCTTAATCCGGTCCCGTTATTAGGCAAATATGTCCGGCTCAGAACAACGAGTAGATGAACGGAGCAAGTGCCGAGCCCTGCGTGATCACGATGAGGGCACTGAGCGCCAGGAGTAAAAAAAGAATCGGCGCGAGCCACCATTTCTTGCGGACCTTCATGAACTGCCATAGCTCAGAGACGACCGATAACTTTCCCATAATCCTCCTGCTTTATGCTCCACAATGAAAAGCAAAAACTCTCATCAAACATATCGTCGGTCAAAACTGTCTCTCCAGACTCTGCTTGTCGGAAAATTTCCTCTCTCTCTTATCCCAGTACGAATTTCTTGATTTGTCTATTTTTTGATCCATGAAATCCTTACCGAACAGTTTCGCGATCAGCCCGGTCGGAGTCAGGGCTAGATAGAACAGCACGACGAGTATCAAACGGGTCATCCCCCAACCGAGAATAATAGCCAAAGACATCCAGACCTTATTGAACGGTTTCAACGCGACCGGCGCCGCAAATGAGAGGACTATGAGCAGAAATCCGGCGCCGCCCCAGAATACGGCGGAGTCGCTTCCTTTGATGAAAAGTAAGACACCTATCGCCAGCAAAATCGGCCCGACGGTCAGACCAAACTTCTTCAGATCTTTCTTCGACTCTCTAATCTGTCTTATTTCTTCAAGCAATATCATTTTACATATCCCCATCAATCCAGTTGAAATTCTTTCTTCCAGTCAGTATCGCTCTTCAAAGGTCTCTGCTCTTCTTTGTTAAGTATGAAATTTCCCACAATAAGGTGATCGATATTCGTCCGCATGAAACACTTGTAGGCATCCTCAGGCGTGCAGACGATAGGTTCACCCCGGATATTGAAAGATGTATTTATAATCACCGCGCAGCCGTGTCGTTTCTCAAAGGTTGAAATAAGCTCATGAAACAGCGGATTGGTTTCCTTATGAACGGTCTGAATTCTCGCGGAATAATCTATGTGCGTTACCGCCGGGATATCGGACCGCACAATATTCAGCTTGGCTATCCCGAACAATTCTTTCTCATCCTCGCTCATCTGCCTCCGCCGCTCCGTCTTCACATCGGCGACGAGAAGCATATACGGGCTCTCTTTAGCAAGGCCGAAATAATCGGAAACCCTTTCAGCAAGCACGGCAGGAGCGAAGGGGCGAAAGCCCTCCCTGAACTTTACCTTCAGGTTCATCAGCGCCTGCATCTTCGGAGACCTCGCGTCGCCGAGAATAGACCTGCCTCCCAGGGCCCGCGGGCCGAATTCCATCCGTCCCTGGAACCAACCGATAACCTTTTCCCGGGCGATCAAATCCGCGGCTACTTTCGGAACTTCGCCGGACGGGATTTCATGGTACGCTATCCCGTCTTTCTTCATAAACTCGAGGATCTCATAGTCTGAGAATTCCGGTCCCAGGTACGATCCGCGCTGACAATCGGATTTTCCGTCGGCCATCCTCGGTTTATCGGCGTATCTATACCAGCCGATGAGTGCCGCACCGACAGCTCCACCGGCATCTCCCGCTGCAGGTTGAATCCAGATATTCTCGAATGGACCTTCGCGCAGGAGCCTACCGTTAGCGACGCAGTTCAGCGCAACCCCGCCGGCCATCGCAAGATTCTTCATGCCGGTTTCTTTGTGGACGTGCCTCCCGATCTTCAGCACAATTTCCTCGGTTACATCCTGAACCGATCGCGCCAGGTCCATTTCCTTTTGAGTCAGTTTCGATTCGGGCTTTCTCGGCTCTCCGCCGAAGAGCTGGTTGAACTTTCCGTTCGTCATCGTCAGGCCGGCGCAGTAGTCGAAATATTTCATGTTCAACTTAAACGAGCCGTCTTCTTTCACGTCGATCAGTTCGTTCAATATCAGGTCCCTGTACTTAGGCTCACCGTAAGGAGCAAGTCCCATTACCTTGTATTCACCAGAGTTGACCTTGAAACCGGTATAGTAAGTGAAAGCAGAGTACAGGAGTCCCAGCGAATGCGGGAACTTGATGTCGGCGAGCAGCTCGATCTCTTTTCCCCTGCCGAAACCGTAGCTGGTGGTCGTCCACTCTCCGACTCCGTCCATTGTTATTACGGCGGCTTCCTGAAACGGTGAAGGGTAAAAGGCAGAAGCGGCGTGAGACTCATGATGCTCCGGGAAGATTATCTTACCGTCGTAATTCAACTCCTTCTGTATATAGTCCTTCATCGAGAGTTTCTGCTTCAGCCACACCGGCATCGCTTTGATGAACGACCTGATACCGACCGGTGCATACGCCACATAGGTTTCCAGCAATCTTTCGAATTTCAGGAAGGGCTTATCGTAGAATGCGACCAGCTCAAGATTTGAAACGTCGATACCGGAGTGCTTCAGACAGAAGTCTATCGCCTTGAAGGGGAAGTTGGAGTCATGTTTCTTCCTCGTGAATCTCTCTTCCTGGGCCGCAGACAGAATTTCGCCGTCCCGCACAAGGCAAACCGCACTATCATGGTAAAACGCAGATATTCCCAGTATGTACATTTCACCGTACCCGACTAGTAAATCTTGATTTCATTTCATTGCTTTCTGCAATTCGTCGCGAAGCGCAAGAGCGCCGGGGAAATTCGGTTCTAATGCAAGCGTTTTCTTAATTGTCTCAAGCGCCTGCGGGTAATTTTTCTCATCTATGTAGACACCGGCCAGGTTATACCAGACCTGGGCGTCATCGCTATCGTACTTCAAGCTCTCGCTAAGGTGCTTCTTCGCGGAGGGGACCCGGTTTTGAGAAAGGTCGATGATGCCAAGCCACTTTTCCGAAAATGCCGTCGGCTGAACTTCATTCCTCCTGGCAAGATAGTAATAAGCTTCGCTGTAGTCCATCGCATGCAAAAGCACAGTCGCCGCATAGTCGCAATAATCGACGGACATCGGATACTGGCTTACCAACACCCTCATCACCCGGTTGAATTGTGTGTAATCGTCCCTCAACGCGTAATACTCGGCAGCATCTTTATGCACAACCACCCAGTCAGTTCCACCTTTGACCAAATCATAAGCGAGCGTATCGATGAAATTCCTTGGAGTGAGCAATTTATAAATCGGGATCATGTCCTGCGGCTTGATGTACGGCCAATCGTTTTTCAAGACCTTGATCCTGTACTCACCGATTACACTGTCTATTCCGGCAAACGGGAAGTCGGACACAGTAATGCTGTCCTGCTCCCTGTTACTGAGCTGACGGGGCTCCGTCTTCGGGAGTAGCCCGGCTTCTTCCATCTCATCATAGTAGAGACGACCGATGAGTTGATATCCATGGAGAGTCGGGTGAAGGTGGTCAGTCATCAGGTTATCACCCACGATATGATCCGGGCTGAACGCGTCGAACGCCGAATCGATGTTCACAACCGGATAGTCAAACTCTTTGCCCAGCGCAAATATCTCTTCGTTCAAGTCAGTAGGAGCGCGAAACCTGAGGGCGTCCAAATCTTTCGCCCATCTGAATAGCGAATCGGCAGCCCGATAGTCCTTCTCCGCCAGATCGGCTTCCGCTTGGCGATACACCGTATCTGCAGGAGGAAATTTGTTTTGGGTGATCGACACGAATGGAGGCTGATCCTTCAAGTTACATGCAAGCGTCCCCAGTATGACAGGCACATTTTGTTTCCTAGCCATTTCGAGAATGTCCGTCATGTTTCCTCTGAACTGATCAAGACCCTCCTCGTAGACTTTCGAATCGAGCCCGATATATTGGTTGCGCGCCATACGTGCCATTAGCGTTCCGGTTGCAGCCTGCTTCTTCTCAAACAGCCCGGCGACCCTCTGCATCACATTTCGAAGCAGCTGAAATGTCCTGAATTGCTCCAGATAAATGACGAGGTTGACCAGGGCTCTTGAAGTGCCGAAAGATTCCATCGAACCTACGCCCAGGGCGCCGTAGTATTCGTTGTTCCCTGCATAAACGAGTATCAGATTTGGTTTCTCTTTGAGAATGCCCGGCATGAAGTCGCGCATCGCGTAGCTGTTAATAGCAGTCATAGCACAGTTCACGACTTCGATCTTCGAATCGGGAAATTCAAGGGTGAGACG
>JAJYGB010000657.1 GCA_021785235.1 Bacteroidota bacterium | reverse complement strand
CCGCAAACTGACCGACACGGATCTATCGGGCATCCAGTACTATCATTTTGCCGAGGGAAAAATCGCCGGGATCGACGCGATAATCTCCAGGACGGGCTACACCGGTGAGCTTGGTTTTGAAATATTTTTCGGGGCCAAAAGCCAAGACTGTGTGAACATGTGGGACGCCATTTTCGATGCCGGGAAAGACTTCGGAATATTGCCGATCGGTCTCGGCGCGAGAGACACGCTGAGACTCGAGATGGGCTATTGCCTGTACGGAAACGACATTGACGAGACCACTAACCCCATCGAGGCAGGACTCGGATGGATCACGAAAACAGACAAGGGAGACTTCGTCGGTCGCGATGCGATCGTCAGGGCGAAACAAAATGTATCTCGTAAGCTGGTCGGTTTCAGGATGGATGAGAGCGCCATTCCTCGGCACGCTTACGCTATTTACTCGGCCCCATCCGGGGAATCATCGGAGAGCGGGAAAATCGGCGTTGTGACAAGCGGGACTTTCTCGCCGTCGCTGGAGGTAGGAATCGGGATGGGTTATGTTGATGCATCTCACGCGGCGGAAAACAAGGAATTGCTGATAGACATTCGCGGGAAGAAAACGCGTGCACACGTCGTAAAACTTCCGTTTGTTGCGAAAAAGAATTGAGGGGATAGATGAAATTCGAAGTTTTCTTTTCACCCGCGGCGGTGGATGAGTTGGGTATGCGCGGAAGGAACGTCGTGATAATAGACGTCCTTCGTGCGACCACAACCATCTGCACGGCTCTCCGCAACGGGGCGAGGGAAATCATCCCTGCTCCAGACATAGAAAATGCGACGAAAATAATGTCGAACCTCAGCAGCGAGGCGCGTCTTCTCGGCGGCGAAAGACAGGGGAAGAAAATTGACGGGTTCGACCTCGGTAACTCTCCTGCGGAATACATTCCGGAGAAGGTTTCAGGGAAGTCGATCATATTCACCACGACGAACGGCGCCGGCGCCATCTACAGATGCCGCTACGCAGCCACCGCGCTCGTTGCAAGCTTCGTCAATATGTCCGCGATTGTGCAGACTATCGTGGAGATCGGCGGAACCTGGACGATACTTTGCTCGGGCCGCCAGGGAGCTTTCTCAGTTGAGGACGCGACATGTGCGGGAATGATCATTTCCGAAGTCCAGGCCCTGACCGACGTCGACACGGAAGATGCCGGACTTACCGCGGTTATCTTGTACAAGAATTTCAAAAGAAGTATTCTGGGAATGATGAAGAAGTCGATGCACGGGAAGTACCTGATATCCATCGGGTTCGAAGATGACCTTGTCCTGTGTTCGGCTGTCGACAGCGTGCCGGTGGTCCCCGTGGTGTCGGGCGTCAGCGTGAAGCTGAAGTACGCGGTTCCCGAACCCCCGCCGAAATCAATTCAACCGACGTGACGGTAAATGGCTGAGGCGAAAGAGGTAATCGAGAAGAACGGGAAGAAGAAGCAGCAGAAGAAGAAATCTCTTCGTTCCGAAGTCGTAAATTTCTCACTGATCGTCATCTCCATACTGATCGGCCTGAGCATCGTTTCTTACTCAGCCGCCGACGATGCGAGATCGGAGATAGGCTTCTTCGACACTTTCAAGCTTCTCCTCGGCGACGAAAGCATCCGGTCAAAGGCCGACACGATAAACAACTGGCTCGGCATTTTCGGTGCTTACATCGCACATTTCTTCGTCAACTCGACGTTAGGCTATTTCTCCATCGCCTTCCCCATCATACTCCTCATTTTCAGCTGGACCGCACTGCTCAAAAGGGACTACTCAAAGGCGGCACGCGCCAGCACGATGGTCCTCCTCTACGCCATAATGATATCGATCCTCTCCGGGTACCTCAAGACGCTCTTCGGGACGGACAAATTCGGGAGCGAATGGTACGGTTTGATCGGGCAGTTCTCTGCGCTTGCCCTTGTACGCGCGTTCGGCGCGGTCGGAGGCGGAGGAGTAATATTTCTTTTGTTCTTCGCCCTGATCGTGTTCACTCTGAAGCTTTCTCCGCGTGAGCTTCTCGACATGTTCGCCGCCGGGGGAGCATGGCTCTTCAATTCCGTGAAGTCTCTCTTTGCTTCGCTGGGCCGTGCCGGAAGCGGCGCGGGCGCGGCCGTGAAGATCGCCAAGCCGACCGCCGAAGCGAAAAACGGGTCGAGAGGCGAAGCCGCCCCGGTGAAAATCGTCCGCGAAGACGTCAAGCCGAAGCAGGACTCCAGCCTTCTCGACGAGGCAAAGGAACTCGTGAAACGCGCGATGACCAAACCCGAACTTCCCGAAGATGAAGAATCGGAAGAAGTCGAGCCGGAAACCGAGGAAGAGGAAGAGCGGCAGTCATACTCGAGAAAAGTTGGGGCGGTCGTGCCTTCCGCCGGCGGGGAGATCGAATCGGAAAATGTCGACGAGGAGATAGAGTATACGCCGCCGCCGTTCGACCTGCTCGATATACCGATCCAGGTCGACAAGATCCCGGATGAAGAGCTGCGCGCTAACGCTGAACTCCTCCGTTCGAAGCTGGAAGTCTTCGATATCCAGATCGAGAGCGTCAGCGTTATCCCCGGCCCCGTCGTGACACTGTACGAACTTGTCCCGGCGAGCGGCGTTAAAATCAGCCGCATTACCAGCCTTGCGGACGACCTCGCGCTTGCACTCCAGGCGCGCGGCATAAGAATCATCGCCCCGATTCCGGGCAAAGGCGCGGTCGGAGTCGAGATACCGAACCGCAAACCCCAGCTTGTGAACTTCCGCAGCGTCGTCTCTTCGAACAAATTTCAGGATCTTCGCTTCAACCTCCCGATCGCGATGGGCAAGACAATTACCGGCGAGATTTTTGTGGACGACCTCTCGAGGATGCCTCACCTGCTGATCGCCGGCGCGACGGGATCCGGCAAGAGCGTCGGGATCAACACCATCATGATGAGCATGATTTACAAGCTCCACCCGAGCGAAATCAAGTTCATGATCATCGATCCAAAAAAGATAGAATTATCGCTCTACCGCAAGCTTAATCGTCATTTCCTGGCGGTCTCACCAGACGTGCCCGAAGAGATCATTACGGAATCGAGCAATGCAGTCATAGCTCTCAAATGCGCGGAAGCGGAGATGGATGGCCGGTACAATCTCCTCGCGAAGGCGGGAGTCCGCAACATCCAGGACTACAACAAGAAACTCGCCGACGGGAAACTCAAAGACACCGAAGAGGCAAGGTTCATCAAGCTTCCGTACATCGTGATAGTCATCGACGAGCTCGCGGACCTGATGCTGACTGCGGCGCATGACGTCGAAGATCCAATCACCCGTCTCGCTCAGCTCGCCCGGGCGGTCGGGATTCATCTCGTTCTCGCGACGCAGCGGCCGTCCGTCGACGTCATAACGGGCCTCATCAAGGCGAACTTCCCCGCCCGCATCGCCTACCAGGTCGCCTCGCGCATAGACTCGCGAACCATACTCGACCAGAACGGCGCGGAACAACTCCTCGGCAACGGAGACATGCTCTACCTCGCGGCGGGAAGCTCGAAGCCGGAGAGAATGCAGAACTCGTTCCTCACTACCGAAGAAATAGAGAAGGTCGTCGATTTTATATCGGCACAGAAGGGCTTTTCGAGACCGTACCAGCTTCCATCGATTCTGAACAGGAGGAAGAACGGAGGCGCCCTTTCGGCCGAGTTCGACGACATGTTCGAGGAAGCGGCTCTGCTCGTCGTCAGGCACCAGCAGGCCTCGACGTCATTCCTCCAGCGAAGACTCAAACTCGGTTACGGCAGGGCCGCCCGCGTAATAGACGAGCTGGAGTCGGCGGGAATAATCGGACCGTTCGAAGGAAGCAAAGGAAGAGAAGTTCTGCTCGAGAACGAAGAGGCCTTGAACGACAAGCTCCGCGAACTGGGGATTTGAACCGCGGTGATATTGTGCCCCTACGGGGCTTCATTTTGGGTACTCCCTTTTCTATAGACATTACGTCCCTGACGGGACGTGATTCAAATTTCGGGATTTCCTTAAATGACAAACGAGCCGACTGAAGCCGGGAATTCTTTCTCGTTGCCTCCGTGCGTCCACTCCGAAGCAGTGCAATCCCAAAGCATCAATGCGCAGGCGTGCCTCGGCGGTTTCATTTTCCCGGTCGGCAAATCTTAGCTTGAATTTTGTTCCCGTACCCCGTATAGTTTGAAGAGCATGGACATGAAACAGATATTAATTACAGTTGTATTGCTGACGGTCGCGGCGCTCCCGTCGTTCGCCGGTACTCCGACAGCCTCGGAGATTGTCAAGAACGTCCAGGAGAGCTATAACCAAACCAAAGACGCTACGATCCAGTTCACGCAGACTGTGGCCTATCCCCTTTCGAAGATTTCCAAGACGACCACCGGTACGCTTTACCTGAAGAAAAACAACATGTACCGAATCACCACCGATGACAAGGTGATAGTCACGGACGGAAAGACCTCCTGGGTCTATCTCCCCGGTTCTCAGCAGGTCCTGATCGACAACTTCCGCAACGACAAGAACACGATAACTCCGGACAAGTTTTTGCTCAGCATCCCTTCGGATTATTTCGCCGTGCTTCTCTCGGCGAAGAAGGCAGCCAAAGGAGACGTGTACACGCTGCGGCTCACCCCGAAGAGCGACAATTCGTTCATCCGGTCGATCAAGATCGTAGTTAACGGCGACTGGACCGTTGGCAGCGCGGAAGTCTCGGACATGAACGACACGAGATATACCTACACCGTCGACAGCCTGCAGACCAACACGGGCCTCCCCGACTCAGAGTTCCAATTCGTCCCGC
>JAJYGB010000616.1 GCA_021785235.1 Bacteroidota bacterium | reverse complement strand
CACCGTCGACGTTCAAGACGTTGCCCGTCGATTTGTTAAGGAGACCGCTGACAAACGCGAAGCAGGCGTTGGCGATATCATCAGGGTTTATGATTTCGTTGAGAATAGTTCGTTTCGCGTAGAATGCGGGGAGCTCTCCAACCGCGACGCCGTACGCCTTCGCGCGCCCTTCGGCCCATGCTCCGCTCCATATCTTGCTGTCGGTGATCACCGCATCGGGGTTCACGACATTCACGCGGATCTTATCCTTCCCGAGTTCCGCAGCGTTAAGCCTGCTTAGGTGAAGCTGGGCAGCCTTCGCGGATCCATAAGCCGCATTGTTCGGTCCGCTTACGAGCGCGTTCTTGCTGACAATGTTCAACACATCTCCGCCGAAGTCTTGCTTCCGCATTATCTCGACGCCTTTCTGCGTGACAAGGAACTGCCCTTTAACCATCACGTCGTACTGCAGATCCCAGTCTTTCTCCGTGTGCTCTTCTATCGGCTTGGAAATGGAAAGGCCCGCGCAGTTCACCACGATGTCGACCCCGCCGAACGCGAGCGCGGCATCGTCGAACAATTTCGTGATATCTTCGACGCTGGTAACGTCTAGCTTTCCGGCAATAAAAGCATCGTTTCCGTACTTCTTGGCGAACTCACTCTTCGCTCCTTCCAGTCTTTCTCTATCGTTGTCACAAATCACGACACAGGCGCTTTCATCGGCAAACTTCTTTGCAATGGCCTTTCCGATCCCTCCGGCGCTTCCCGTGATAAGCGCGACTCTTCCGCTCAGCGCTTTCGGCTTCGGCCTTCTTGCGAGTTTGGCCTCTTCCAGAAGCCAGTACTCAATGTTAAAAGCTTCCTGCCTCGGCAACGCCACATATTTGGAAATCGCCTCCGCGCCTTTCATCACATTGATGGCGTTGATATAAAATTCCGCCGCTACCCTGGCGGTCTGTTTGTCTTTCGCGAACGTAAACATTCCGATCCCCGGATAGAGGATCACGACGGGGTTCGGGTCACGCAGGGCGGGGCTATCACGATGCCTGCACTCATCATAATAGTCGCTGTACATCTTCCGGTACGCCTCGAACTGGGGTCCTAACTTCGCCTTCACAGTCTGCACGTCGCTGACGTCGTCTGTCGGCTTCAGATCGAGAACCAGGGGGCTAATCTTTGTACGGAGGAAATGATCGGGGCAGCTCGTTCCCATCTTAGCAAGCCTCGCGAGGTCTTTCGAGTTTACAAACTCAAGCACCCTCTCCTCGTCCGTGAAGTGCCCAACCATGCGCGCGTGCGAAGAGCAATAACCGCGGAGAACCGGCGCCAAGAGCGAGGCTTTCTGAGACCTTTGTTCTTTCGGAGGCGACTTCACGATCGCGCCGCTGAATACGGCCTGCTGCTTATTGATCTTTTCTCCGACGTATTCCGCGCACATCTCGATAACTTCAAGAGTATTCATGTAGCACTCGTAGGACGTATCGCCCCACGTAAAAAGGCCGTGAGAAGCGAGTATCATTCCACGGATGCCTGGATTCTCGTCCACATGCTGTCTCAATTTCAACGCGAGGTCGAAACCGGGACGCTGCCATTCCACCCATCCCACAGTTCCTCCGAAGAGTTCTCGCGTGATTCTCTTCCCGTCCCTGGAAGCCGCGATGGCTATCGTCGCGTCTGGGTGAAGGTGATCGATGTGCTTGAATGGGAGAAATCCATGTAGCGGGGTGTCAATCGAAGGGGCCTTGGAGTTTAGATCGAATATGCAGTGGTTGAACAGCTCGACCATCTCGTCTTCGTGTTCGCGCCCTCGGTACACGTTCCTAAGATTTCTGAGTCGCTCCACGTACAGCGCTGCCAGCCCGCTTTTCGTCATCGTACCGAGGTCTCCTCCTGAACCTTTCACCCACATCACCTCGGACTCTTTCCCGGTGAGAGGATCAGTCGCCGAGGCTTTACAAGACGTGTTCCCGCCTCCGTAATTAGTAAGCCTCAGATCGGCGCCCAACAGGTTTGAGCGATAGACCAATAAGTCTACTTCATCTCCTTCGAACTCGCTTGCTTTTGAATCGCTCCACAAATAACTAACATGCTTAAACTTTTTTTTCTTCTCAGACATTGTATTTACCTCTCAAAGATCTTTCTTTTTATTGCTTATCATCATCTTAAAAAGACAATATTCGAACCAACAACATGACAACTGTCAAACATTGACCGGTTTCCTATTGAAAACGGTGAGAAGTACGCCTCCCAGAATAAGTATCGCGCCCCACCAAATGCTCATGTGCATCCCGCGCAGCACTATATCCAGGTCGATCGGAAAGAGCATGTAATAAACGCCGGCGGCAAACACAAGCACACCGATTGCGATCAATACCCATCCTACGAAGTACCAGATGGGCTTCATCTGAGTCGCGCTATCGATCATTTCAATTTTCTCCTTTCGACATTACCAGAACACGATATTGAGTACGATGAAGATTACGGTAGTGACGGATGCCCAGAAAATCGGCTTCTTCAGTAAAGGCACATGTTCGACTTCCGTTTCTCTCGTAAGCCCTCGAACAAGCCCGACCAGCTCGGCCTCCGGGCGCTTCTCGGTGAAGAGACTAACTGCCATTGCGATTCCGGAGCTGATGAGCCACGCCCACAACGCGCGCCAGAAATTGGCGGCCATGGCACTCGCCTCGCCTCCTGGGGCGATCGCGCCGGGAGTTATCCACCCGAGTTCGAGCGCCATGAACATCGCGAATGAGACGAGCGTCCCTATGAGCATTCCCCAGAAGGCGCCGTCCGGCGAAATCCATTTCACAAACATGCCGAGGAGTATGACTGCGACTGCCGGAGCGAGTATCCAGGATGCGATTGCCTGGAGATAATCGATTATGGTAGGCATGCTTCTCGCCCAGTAAGCTCCAACGATGCTCAACAAGATGCCGACGACTGTCGCGACCCGCCCCATCCATATCAGGTGCTTTTCTGAAGCGTTCTTATTTATTACCGACTGGTATATATCATATGTCCACACCGTGTTGAAAGCGCTCATGTTCCCTGCCTGCCCTGCCATGAACATAGCGATGAGCGCAGTCACGCCTACGCCGACCAGACCCGGCGGAAAGAACCGCATCATGAGAAGCGGGATTACGGAGTCGTAGTTGATCTTTCCGCCCGTGTGAAGCAGCGTGAAGCCGCTGTTAGGATCGCGCATCAGGGCGAGTCCGACCATGCCGCTCCCGACCACGACAAATCCAAGGAGTATCTTGAAATACGAGCTGATGATCGGCGCCATCCTTGCCGAGCGAACATCTTTCGCGGAAAAAGCGCGCTGGATGATGAGAAAGTCGGTGGTCCAGTATCCGAAAGATATTCCGAACCCGAGTCCGAAGATTAGCGCAGGCCATCCAAGCTTCATCGGATTATCGGCCGCGCTTCCCGTTATAGACCAGAGGTGGGTATAGACTTGCGGAAGGCTCGCGAATGCTTTCGTTGGACCGCCGAGGTCGATGATCCCGAGAATCGGAAGGAGTAGGATGCCTCCCCAGATGAGAAAGAATTGTATGACCTCCGTAAATATCGCGGATAGAAGCCCACTAAGTGTAATGTAGAGGGCGACGAATCCGGCGGACAGCCAGATGCTTAGGTCCCAGTTCCATCCGAGAAATGTTTTCAATACTAATGCAAGAGCATAAAGGGAAATCCCTGACGACAGTACTGTCATCACAGCGAACGATATCGCGTTCAGCACGCGGGTCTTCTCATCGTATCTTTCCTTCAGATATCCAGGTGTAGACTTTATGCGGTTGTTGTAGTAGAACCGCATCATAAAGACTCCGAGAAAAAGTATAGCCGGAATGGCACCGATCAAATAGAAGTGGAGGGCGAAGAGTCCGTATTCCGCCCCCTGACCGGCATAGCCGACTACTTCAAGCGCGCCCATGTTGGCCGACATGAAAGCGACTCCCGCCACGAAGGCGCTGTTCCTGCGCCCAGCCAGGAAATAATCCTTATCTGTCTTCGTAAACTTCTTCAGATAAAACCCGACCCAGACAACGAAGCCGAGATAGACCACGAGGATTGCCCAATCGAACACGGTCATCGAGATAGTGTGCATGCAGTTTCCCTTTATTTGTTAGAAGTTAAAAGGAGCACTCTTGTACGCTTCATCCCATTTGCGAGTATTCTCGGGAAGATATTCTTTCAGTTGAAACGAGTTACCGATTATTTTCCTTGCCAGCTCCAGCGAACTGACTCGCCCCAACGCCATTGCCTGTACCAAGGCGTTACCCACTACGGTTGCCTCCACGGGACCGGCGATTACGGGGATCCCGGCGGCATCGGCGGTGAAGCGGTTCAACATGTCGTTCTGCGAACCTCCTCCCACGACATGTAACCTTTCAATCTTCCGACCGGTCATCTTGGCAAGTCTTTCCAACGCTGATTTATATTTAAATGCCAGGCTTTCAAATATGCTTCTGACCAATTCACCTGTAGTTTGCGGACACGACTGATGGGTGTTCTGGCAGAACGAGACGATCGCCTGGTACATATCCGGAGGATTTAAAAAGACTTCGTCGGCCGGATCGAATACGCACTTGAATTCCTGCGCTTCGGAAGCCTCGGCCAGAAGCTCCTCATACGTATAATGCCTTCCAACAGACTTCCATCTTCTCATGACTTCCTGAAGGAGCCACATCCCTGTAATGTTCTGCAGGAACGTTATCTTACCTCCTACGCCGCCTTCGTTCGTGAAGTTATTCGCGAACGATTCTTCGTTTATAATCGGTTCATCGCTTTCGATTCCGATGAGCGACCAGGTTCCCGAGCTG
>JAJYGB010000153.1 GCA_021785235.1 Bacteroidota bacterium | reverse complement strand
AAGATGACAAGCGGTGCAGACGCTCGTGAAGTGCCTTATGCTGAGCGAGCCGGGCGGAGTAATTGGTTTAGTCTCGGCCGAAAGGATACTTCCTCCCTGTACGAGCCCGGGGGCGAGGAGGAGGGTCGTCGTCGGAACCGTCACTTTCCTGAAGAACTCCCTTCTTCCCTGACTGAACTCCACTTTAACGGGCCGTACACCCGGCAGTGTCATCAGCTCATATTGAATCGCTTCTTCCGGGCACGAGCGGAGACAATTGAAGCAGCCTACGCACGCGCTGAAATCTATCTCCTTCGACTTGCTGTCGATGCATTGTGCCTTGCACACTTTGTCGCATGCCCCGCAGTCATTGCACGCGTCTTTGTTGATTGCCAGTTTGAAAAGTGACACCCGCGATAAAAGGCTGAGAATCGCACCCGCCGGGCAAAAGGTGTTGCAGAAGAGCCTTCCCTCGGACATGCTCATGTAGCCGATCGTCGCAAAGAAGAGAAGTCCGATGGATAATGCCCCTAAACCTTCGAGATGAAGCGGTACGTTATAGAGGAAGTAAATCCCAAAACGGGCGAGGAGATCGGATGCAGCGTTGTTGGACAATACAGCAAGCGGAAGCACGAAGGCATTGACCATCCTGCCGTAGTTGCTGAACGGCTCGAGGAGATCACCGATCAGCATACTGCTCCCGAGAATGAGCAACAGCAATGACAGCGCAAGTACTGAATAGTGGAGCCACTGAGGAGCTTTCGCGTATTTGAAACGCTTGCGACGGTTCAATTTGCGCGCAAATCGAATCATGAGGTCCTGGAGGATCCCTAGCGGACAGATCGTCGAACAATAGACTCGGCCAAGCGTTAGAGTCATTAGAACGATGAACATTACGCCAATCGCGGTGACCGTCCCGCCGACCATAACGACTTTCAGAAGTGAGGGAACAATCTGAAGAGATGTCAGTGCAGTTGCGATGCTTTCCGGCACAAAATGCCAGGCATCGAGGAAGAGCAATGTGAACGCCCCGAAGAACACCAGAGAGGTGACTACTCTAACTTGTTTTATCTTTTTCCAGAATTGTCTATTCAATTTATCAGGCTCATTTAAGGTGTCGAGATGCTCAGCTCGGTTGATGGTTCTTCGATTGAAGCGGCCCAAAATGGAAAGACCCGTCGTTGCGAGGATTCTGAGCGACGCGAAGAGGACGACGCAATCCCCTCAATGAAACCACAAAGCAAGGCTCAAAATGATTGGTAGTTCTAGAGCAGCTTCAATCACGACTCTCCATGAGAGATCGGTTTTTCTGTTTCCGCGTGTTCAGATCGTAATTCTTTTTATTCTCAGATTCTCTATGTCAGCCCTGCCGATCTTCATCTCCGCAGCAGCCTTCAGGTAACGGACCGCGAATGGATCGATCCCGAAAAGCCTCGCACCGGCGACATCAATCGCGACTATGTCTGTAGAAAGCACCTGCGACCTCATCTCGATTATGTCGCCGACTGAAATCCCGCGCGGCCCGTTCTGCTTCATTACGTAGTAGGCGTCCAGGATGTTCAGCGTCGGCTTCCTGTAAGTGGCGAAGTCCGCGATGCATTGATCGAGATCGGTCCTGTGCCAGTATTGACGGTCCCACACATTTCCCATAAGATTCTTCATGGCCATGGTCAGCTTCGGCCCGCTGTGGTTTTTCAATATCGGAACGTTGATGAAGACGTCCGCGTCAAGTATAACCTCGTGTTCCTGAGTCGACTTCAGCGATTTCCCATTAGGGATTTTCACATCATGATAATAGCTTGCGGATGCGCCCGGCACGACTTTGGCTCCCGCATCGCTTGCCGCCCTCTGGATCCCGCTGTTGCTGTAGCATCGCTGCCACTGGTCGCAGGTATGGTCGACGACGCTCACCTGCTTCGCGCCCGCCTCGAAGCAGTGCTCGATTATTCTCGCAACAAGTTTTGGGTTCGTATCTCCCGCCCTCTCCGGCGATACGTCCCAGCCGATGTTCGGCTTGATCACGACCTTGTCCCCTTTTTTCACAAACGCCTTCATACCGCCTAATGCTTTTATGCCTTGATCGAACATGGCATCGGGCTCGCCGCCCTTCACTGCAACAAGATCATACGGGAGAGTAGTATCTAAGAATGCGCCGAACACGTTTCCGGCTTTCATGTAGGCACCGAATGCGATCGACGCACCTAAAGTTTGCTTTACAAACTTACGTCTGTCCACGAACAGCCTCCTTATTTTTGCATACGTTCAGAGCTTATCCGTTTTGGGTCGAAGAATCAAGGTCGGCCACGTCACTCTCTGCACGAAAAGAGGCCTTAATCTCCCGTTTCCGTGATTACTAGCATGAATATCGAACATGATCGTTACACGTACCAAACTTCAACTAATTGAAATACGTAAATCAGCTCATAAATCGCACTTGACAACGTAACAGTGTTATGTTATATTCAATGCGAGGTTAATGACATGGAAAATGATTTAATATCAAAGAAAGAGCTGCTCGACCTGACGGGAATCTCGTACGGTCAGCTTTACAGGTGGAAGCGAAAACTTCTGATACCGGAAGAATGGTTCATACGGAAATCCACTTTCACTGGCCAGGAGACGTTCTTCCCGCGTGATATGATCCTCTCTCGTATCGAGAAAATCAAAAACATGAAGGACGACGCTTCACTCGACGAACTCGCGGAAATGCTCTCCCCCAACCCTGCCGATGTGAACATTTCAGGAGCGGCGCTGAAGTCCTCAGGCGTAGTTTCAACAGTCGCGATCGCGCTCTTCGATGAAATTGCCGGAGAACAGGACACATTCTCTTTCACTTCGATACTTCACATCTATCTCCTCGACAAGCTGCTTCAGTCAGGCGAAATCAGCGGAGAGGAAGGAAAAGTTCTGTTGAAAACTCTCGACGAGAACTTTTCGAAGCTCGAAGGGAAGAACTGCGACATTATCTTCATCAGAAAACTCGGCGCTTCATCGTGCATACTTGTCTCAGCCCCCAATCAGATTTTCTTCGACACCAGTACCAAAGTCGCGGGACGTCTCAACGTTACGAGCACTATCGAAGAACTGAAAACGAAGCTCGCCAACGCGGGGATCGGATGAAGATGGAATGGTGGAATCGTGGAATGATGAAACGTTGGATCGATGTGTAATAAGAACGGCTTAGTCGCGGAATCAAAACAAGAGGATGCTAATGGAAACTGGTAACGATCTTCGAATTAACGGGCTTGGAAGTTCATCCGGAGGAAAGTTCGACTTCGTCCAGATTAACGGGAAGGGCGACATCACGGGTGACCTCGAGTGCCGTGAGCTTCAGATCAACGGCCTAGCCCGCCTAACTGGAAATGTCAAAGCGAATACAATTAGGGTCTCTGGAAAATCTGACTTCAGAGGAGATATCTCGGGAAACAATATGATCATTGACGGTATGTCCGACGTGGGCGGGAATGTCAAAGTCGAAACGGTGGAAAATCGGGGGATGCTCAGGATCGCGGAAGACTGCGGCTCCGAATCGTTCTCTTCACAGGGCGGCTTTACAGTCGGAGGACTTCTTAATGCGGAAAAGATCGGCATCTCTGTCTACGCTCAATGCAAGGCCAGAGAGATAGGCGGTAAGGAGATAGACGTGAGGCTCGGCGGCGGATCGGGCATCAGAAAGTTCATCGGCTCGCTCTTCCCCGGCCTTCCACTCAATCCCGTCCTAATCACCGACACCATCGAAGGGGACAACGTCTACCTGGAAAACACTACGGCAAAGGTCGTGCGCGGACAGGATGTAAAAATTGGACCGGGATGTCATATCGATACCGTCGAATACAAGAACAGTTACGAGAAGAATTCGGACGCCAGAATCATTGTAAATGAATCGAGGAAGATCTGAGATGAAGAACGATAAGAGAGCCGATCTAAAGATCATCGGCAACAACAGCGCCTCGGGAGGGCGGTACGACAGCGCCAAGGTTATCGGCAACGGACTGATAACCGGCGACCTCGATTGTATCACGTTTAAAGGTGTAGGCGACTCACGGCTTCAAGGAAATCTCAAGGCGGGAACGGCAAAGATAACTGGTTCCCTCCACGTTGAAGGCAAGGCTGACGCTGACGACATGCGCGTCACCGGAGATTTGAAACTGGATGGCGACTTCCATGCGCGACATTGTCACCTCCGCGGCGGATTCACGACAAAGGCCAGTGTGAAGGCGGACGACCTCTCGCTTATGGGACTCATTAACGTGAGGAAGAACTGCGAAGCGGAGACTTTCAATGGTGAGGGTCAGATCAGGATAGACGGCCTGCTCAACGCTGACAGAATTGAGATAAAGACTTATGGTCCATCGAGGATTTCAGAGGTCGGCGGCGACAGGATAAACATCGGGAAAGGCTCTGCCACAAGCTTCGGAAAGATGATCAAGGTCCTGCTCATACCATCCAACTGGGGAAACGCAATGTTATCGGCGAACTCCATAGAAGGAGACGACATCCGCCTGTCGAGCACGAAAGCAAAAGTTGTCCGTGGAAAGGATGTTGTCATAGGCTCCGGCTGCGAAATAGATCTCATCGAATACACGGATAGCCTCCAGGTAGACCGCGGATCGATAGTGAAAGAAAAGAAGAAGATCGGATGACGGGAATAATGTCCGAAGGACCCTTCGGGGAATAATGGAATAACGGAATGGTGGATTATTAGACCTTATGCTTAAAAGAAAGAAGCCTCAGCTTTGGTTTGTAAATTTGGGTGATAGTAAGAAAACCGAATACAAACACAAAGGAGGCTTCAAATGCAAAGGCAAGGTAATGAACTGGACTTCACAGGTCAACAGGTGTATGCAGGAAT
>JAJYGB010000075.1 GCA_021785235.1 Bacteroidota bacterium | reverse complement strand
GAAGTGTACCGCGTCGAAAAGCCTTACATTTATTCGTATGTCCTCAATAACTATTGGGACACTAACTTCCGGGCGGCTCAGGAGGGCGGACTAACCTGGAAGTATGACATCACATCGACCTCGGATACATCGATGCAATTCGCCACGGATTTCGGATGGGGCTCGCGCGTTCCACTTACAGCGACGCTGCGACCGGGAGGCGGTTATGGTACAAAACTCCAATCTGGTTCGGTGCTCGACTTCGGTAAGAATAGCCTGCTCCTGGTCTTCGCGCGTCCGGCGTGGGACGGAAACGGTGTGATCATCTGCTTGAGAGAAGTTGAAGGCAAAACTGAAAGTCTGGATGTCAGAAAGCTTGTCAAGTACCGCCCCGCGACCCGTGTGTATGAGGTGAACTCGCTCGAAGAAAATCCACGGGAAGTAAAAGGCAAAATTACCTTCACTCCATATCAGGTTAGATTCCTGATGCTGAAGTAATAGTCGATTTCTATCTATGCCCAAATCATTAGTATGAGTGAACAAAATGAAGAAGACATTTATTTCGATTCTCGTTTCAGTGATATGTTTCATGAATATCAGTGCGATCGCCGGGACGCCGAAGGAGCCTGTCGATTACGTGAATCCCGCGATCGGCGGAGTAAGCATGCTACTTTCCACCACGCGGCCGATGGTTCAACTTCCTCACGGCTATCCGCAGGTTACACCGGATCTTAATCCAGGAGTCAACGACTCGTATGTGGCGACGAAGATTTACGGCTTTCCCGCCGGCGGGGTGTCTATAATGCCGAGCACCGGAAATGTCAGGACAGAGCCAGGCGAAATCGCGTCGAGTTTCGACAGGGATTTTGAGACACGAACACCATACTACTATAGAGGGCTCCTCGGAACCTACGACATTTGGACTTCCTACACCGTCGGCCACTTCGCGATCTTTTACAGGTTCGACTTCCCCTCTGCCGATGCGCACCACGTTAACTTAATGATGCCCGACAGTGGTTCAATGCGGATTGTTTCGCCTTCTCTAGTGGAAGGGGAAACCACCATTAAAGGAGTTCCTTATTTCTTCTGTCTGAAATTCTCGAGGCCTTTTCGCGGACAAGAGTCATGGAAGTACGGCGGAACGCCGGTAGACAGCAAGCTGATTGAAGGTGAAAGGGTTGGACTCACGTTGAATTTTTCCGGCGCTGGAAAGGAATTAATCCAGGTGAAGGTCGGCCTTTCATTTATCAGCCTCAACCAGGCGCGGAAGAATCTCGACCAGGCAATACAAGGATGGAATTTTAAGCGCCTGGAGGCTCAGACGAAGTCTGCCTGGAACAATCTGCTCGGGAAGATCAGCGTTGTCGGAGGAACTGAAGCACAAAAGACAATCTTCTACAGCTCCCTTTACCGCGCCGAAGAAGACATGATGGACATTACGGAAGACGGCCGGTACTACAGCGGGTTCGACCATAAGATCCATGAAACGCACGGCGTCGATTTCTATACTCACGATCAGCTGTGGGACACCTTCAGATGTGAACATCCTCTTCAACTCCTTCTTGACCCCGCACAGCAGGAGGCGATGATACAGTCGCTCGTCAGGATGTATGAGCAATGGGGATGGCTGCCTTCGTTTCCGAGAGTGTGGGGCGAGTTCGCGGCTATGATAGGGGATCATGCGGACGAGCTGATCGCGGACGCATATTTCAAAGGCTACCGTAACTTCGATGTCGAGAAAGCTTACCAGGCGATGAAGAAGGAGGCTCTCCACGCGACGATGCTCCCGTGGAGAAGGGGGCCGATGACGGACCTCGGGAAAATTTATCTCGAGAAGGGGTTCTTCCCCGCGCTGAAGGAAGGTGAAAAGGAGACGAATCCGGAAGTGCATCCTTTCGAACGACGACAAGCCGTGTCGGTGACGCTCGAAGCATCCTACGACGATTGGTGTATCGCGCAGATGGCGAAGGCGCTTGGTCATACTGCGGACTATGAGCGATTCATGAAAATGGCATACAATTACCGAAACGTATTCGACAAGTCGATCGGCTTCATGGCTCCGAAATCCGCGGATGGTAAATGGGTGCAGGGTTTCAATCCAATACTCCCGAAAGGGCCAGGCGGCCGCGATTATTACGCAGAGTGCAACGCCTGGGTATGGACCTTCAATGTCCCTCAGGATGTCCAGGGACTCATAAACCTGTATGGCGGAAGGAAGGCCTTCCTCACCAAGCTTGATTCTCTTTTCGAAGTCCAGTACGGCGGCGTTTCGAAATGGGTCTTCCTTGCGAAGTTTCCCGACATGACCGGTCTCATTGGAGATTACGCGCAGGGAAATGAGCCGAGTTTCGACATCGCTTATATGTATGATTTTGCCGGCGAGCCGTGGAAGACGCAGAAGATGATTAGAGAAATAATGGAGGTGTGGTATAACGACGCGCCGCTTGGTCTTCCCGGCGACGACGACCAGGGGGCGATGGGAGCATGGTACGTTTTCTCAGCGATGGGGTTTTATCCATTCTGCCCAGGCGATCCCTACTACGTCTTAGGCAGCCCGATATTTAAAGAGACGACAATTCATTTGTCCAACGGGAAGAAGTTTATCGTAAAGGCCGACGGAGTATCTTTGACGCACAAGTACATACAATCGGCGACACTCAACGGGAAACCGCTGGACAAGCCATGGTTCACTCAAGAAGATATCGAAAATGGTGGAGTGCTCGAACTCAAGATGGGGCCAAGGCCGAACAAGAAGTGGGGAAGCTTGCCAGCGGATGCCCCGCCATCGATGAGCAAACCGGAATAGTATGCCTGACAGGAAACATATTATCCGGTATCTCCTTAAATACGAAAAGTTCTTTTAAGCAATCTGTCTTTACCAACAATTAGGTTCAGGAGTACCATATGAAACGAAAAATTCTTCTCTGCCAGATGGCATTGGTCTGTTTCCTTTTGGGCCAGACTAACATCGGGCAGGCGGCGGCTATGGGAGCGAGGCCGGACAAACAGACGGATCCACTAGCCGCAACGCTTCTGCTGCTTCAGTACCCAACTCTCTCAAAAACAAAAATCGCTTTCGAGTATGGTGGCGAGATCTGGGTCGTAAACCGTAAAGGTGGAACGGCTCACCGCTTGGTTACTGGCACTGATGTTCTGACATATCCAATTTTCTCTCCCGACGGCTCGATGATAGCTTACACCGGCACTTACGAGGACAACACGGATGTTTACGTGGTATCAGCGAACGGCGGTGAGCCGACTCGTCTGACTTATCATCCCGGTCCCGATGTCGCGGTCGGCTGGACGCCGGACGGGAAGGACGTGCTCTTTCGCTCGCACCGTTACAGCTATTCGGACCCGGATCAGCTTTTTACTGTCCCGGTGACGGGTGGATTTCCCCAAGCGCTTCCGCTTGCAATGGCAGAGACCGGTTCCTTCTCGCCGAGCGGAGCACGTCTAGCATATGTTCCGAACTTTCAGTGGGAACCCTTCTGGAAAGGATATCGCGGCGGTCAGACGACGCCGATCTGGATCGCGAAGCTCTCGAACTCAAGCGTCGTTAAGATTCCAAGAGAGGGAGCGAACTACAACGACCCGATGTGGGTGGGGGACAAAATCTACTACCTATCGGACCAGGACGGGCCCATAACGTTATTCTCGTATAATGTCGACACGAAGAAGATTAAACGGATCATCGATAATAAGGGATTTGACATAACGTCGGCATCTGCCGGCCCAGGTGGGATTGTCTATTCGCAGTTCGGCCAGATCTTCGTTTATAATTTCGCGACGAAACAATCACGACTGGTTCACATTGCCGTGTCCGGCGATCTTCCTCAATTGAGACCGCATTTCGAGAAGGTGGCGGACCAGATTTCCAATTACGACATTTCTCCGAACGGCGTTCGGGCTGTGTTTCAGGCTCACGGTGAGATACTCACGGTACCGGCCAAACATGGGAGCGTAGAGGACCTCACGAACAGTCCGGGCGTCGAGGACCGCGATCCGGCTTGGTCTCCGAACGGGAAGTGGATCGCGTATTTCTCCGACAGGGACGGTGAATACGATCTCTACATCAGGAGCCAGGACGGCATCGGGAAACCACGCGAGGTCACCCTCGGTCAGAAGAGCGCGTTCTATTATCAGCCGACATGGTCACCGGATAGCAAGAAAATCGCGTTCAGCGATCAGAAGCTGAACCTATGGTATGTCGATCTTTCCCAAAAAGATCCAAAGCCGATAAAGGTCGCCACTGACAATTACGCTGAGCTGAACGAATTCGATCAAAGCTGGTCCCCGGACAGTCGCTGGATAGCTTACACGAAGGTGCTACCGAATTACCTGCATGCCGTTTTTGTTTATTCGCTGGCGGATCATAAAGAACACCAGATAACTCACGGTAGCAGCGATTGCCTCTATCCCGCATTTGATAAGAGCGGCAAATATCTTTACTTCACCGCGAGCACGAATACGGCGCTTTCCCACGGATGGCTCGACATGTCTAGGCTGGAACAGCCTGTGGAGCGCAGCGTCTACGCTCTTATACTGAAAAAAGGGATCCATTCTCCGTTTGCTCCCAACGGCGGTTTTGAAAAAGTGAAGAGCGCTTCGAAGAAGAAACCGAAGTTGAAGAAGGGAGAAGCGAACGCCAAGGACAGCTCAAAGACAGTCGGTATCGATTTCACCGATATGAAGGCGCGGATCATACCGCTTCCAATTCCGGCGGCGAACTACCGCTGGATGGGAACCGGCGAAGCTGGGGACATCTTCCTACTGCGAGCGCCGCTTGTGACGATCCCCGGGACAATGTCAGGCGCGATGAGAGTGATCAAGTTTAACCTGCAGACGAAGAA
>JAJYGB010000589.1 GCA_021785235.1 Bacteroidota bacterium | reverse complement strand
TCAAAGGCCCGGTAACCGACATCGTGATTACTCCGCAATACCTTGACGTCACTCTCCCGGCAAACGCGAAGTTCGACCTCCCGACGACAAAGGGACATAAGGTCATCGCGTACGTGATCGACGGTAAGGGATACTTCACACGCGAGAAAGATTTGTTCTCGTACGAAGTCGAAGGATCCAACGGCTCGACATCGGATAGCAGTCAGATCATAGACAACGAGAGTCTTGTGCTGTTCGACGACGGAGAGGCAGTTGAAGTAAGCACAGCAGATGAGCCGGTAAGATTCCTGCTGTTCTCAGGACAGCCGATTGGAGAACCTATTGCCTGGTATGGACCTATCGTGATGAACCATGAGGGGGAACTGCGTACAGCTTTCGAGGAGCTTGAAAAAGGGACGTTCGTAAAGGAACATAAGCCGTGAAAAATAGAGGCAAGAAACAAGAAATCAGAAATAAGGACGTAACGCGATGGATCAGGTTGAGTATTAAGCGCGGATTGTTTAACATCTGACCAACGGGGGAGTGGAAACCCCCGCGGATATCGTGACACAAAAGAAAGGAGCATTCTACCATGAAGAAGGTCCTATTATGTTCAGCGGCTCTCGTTGGTGTTCTTCTCCTTTTGTCTACCGCGGTCAGGGCTCAGGAGATGAAGCCGAAAGCCGAATCGAAGCCTGAAGTGGCCCAGCTGAAGCTCGGCACCTCAGTCCAGGACAGGGAAATCGCCGGAGAAGATTCGACATTCTCTCTGAACGAGAAGGTCTACGCCTGGATGAGAGTGACCGGGGCGGCTGACGACTCGATCGTCGTGACGTGGAAACACGCGACGGAGTCGTACAGCACTACAATACACATCGGGAGCAATTCCTGGCGCACATGGGCGTACAAGACAATGAGCGCGGCCGGCGACTGGACTGTAACCGTGTCGACGCAGTCGGGCGACGTCCTGAAAGAAGCGGCTTTCACGGTAAAATAGGGGCTCATAGCTGATGGCCCGTAGCAACTGAGACGGGCGATCAGCGTTAATGCTGCTGCACGGAGTTTGAGAAGTCACGGAGAGAATTCCATCTCCCCGTGACTCCCTCCTACCGCGCCCAGAGAGGCGAATGAATTCCCGCCCAGGCTAAACTTGCCTGACGCGCTACGGTTTGGATCCCGCGGACATCTCGTTCAAATCAGAGACGAAGGCGGCTATAGCGTCTTCGGCGAAGCCCTTCTCCTTGGCCGCGGATTCGAGCGTTCCCCAGATCGGTTCTCCGCAGGCGATGCACTTGATCCCTTTTTCCATTAGGTAGGTCACTGAAGCGGGGAGTTCAGTGACGAGCTCCTCGATGGTAATATCAGATGTGATTTTTTCCATACACCGGTTTGATGCAGCAAGCTTCTTAACGTCGCGAAGAAGCCCTGGCTTGTGGAAAAACACCCGTAACAGTTACTCAGGTATTCGATTACTACTGAAGGCCTGCGCCTGATTATGACAATCGAGTACTGTGCAGAGAACGGTCGGAAGGCTTCCCGTGGACAGTAGCTTCACCCTGCCGCAGGGAGACCGCTGCACGTTCTCGGTCAGTGCGTTGCTCCAAGCTGCCCGCGGAGACGGCGGAATTGCGTGGGCAAGTTTCTGAATCATCGCGTCAACCAACGTGATTCTTCCCAATCGACTTGACAGGACGCCGAAACTTTGCAATATTGCGAAAAGGGAGTTCGAACATGATACGGGTTATGGGCACTCACTATCAGGGGAAAATTGTCGCGCTCATCCTACTCTTCCCATTCTCAACGGCATTCCCACGGACTAAGGATACAGGAACGGCTTCTAATAGCGCAACGGATTCACTGTCACGTTCCGATAGACGCTCGATGGTAATAGCGGGTAACAAAATTAGAACCCGACTCTCCAATTTCGGGTCGATTGGCGGCCCAAAATCAGTCAACAGCCCAAAGATCGAATGGCCTGCTTACAGCGGCAGAGAATACGGATACGAGTTTGGACCCGTGGTCGGAGCACGCATTGAAAACATTTTCGGCGATTCGGTTTCACTCACTGAAGACGGCATTCAGGATAGCGGGACCGGACGCTTCGAACCCGATGGCATTTTCATGAATCCATCTGACACTAGCGGTTTTGCCTCCAGCACAGATCCCTCGTCATGGCCACCTGCGTGGAAAACGTGGTTGGGCGACAGTACGTATTCACATTCAGACAGCGCGCTGGCTAATCTGGAAACCATGTACGTCATGACGGATCAAGATTCGACAGACAGTCTCTGGAACACGGACTCATTGGAGCGGCTCACCCCAGGCATGAATGGTTTGGGGATTCAAATCACGGCAAGGACCTACCAATACTCCGACTCGTCCCTTCACGATATCCTTTTTCTAACTTACGTGCTTAAAAATATAAACACCAAACCGATCCCCAATGCATTCTTCGGATTTTTCAGCGACGGAAGCGTTGGAGGAAGTGATAATTTTGAGGACAATACCACCCGGACCGATCTCATCGACTCAGGCATCGTTTATTCATTTGCAACCAACGGGATAGGTAGTCAGACAATTCCGGCCTGGAGCGGCATTACGCCGGGATGGCTTGGGGAAGTTGTACTGGAAACGCCGAGCGGAGACAGCGGAAACCCTTTGGGAATCACGAGTTGCTATCTCGTGCACTACGGAAATCTTCTTAACTCCCAGGATAGTCTCGTCTACCAGATTGCATTCAAACCAAGAAGTCCTGTCAGTAACCTATATCCGCCTGACACATATGACGGTGATTCGGTTTGGTGGCTGACGTCGGGGCCATTCACCCTGCAGCCGGAACAGAGCAAGCGGTTCGAGATCGCCATTGCGGTAGCGGCTGACTCCGTCGGTCTCATGGATGATCTCAAGGCGGCCATAAGGCTGAAAGCGAACAATTACGTAACCATTCCGATCGTGACACATAATCACCCCTCGCTCCCTGCAGATTTTTCTCTTTACCAGAATTACCCCAACCCCTTCAACCCGTCGACGATCATCAACTACCAGCTCAAATCGGTCGGCCATGTGACTCTGAAGGTGTACGACATACTGGGAAGAGAAGTCGCAACGCTGGTAGACTGTGTGCAGTCTGCGGGAGACCATAACGTTGTCTTCGACGGATCGAGGTTCGCGAGCGGCGTGTACTTCTACAGGATACAGACCGGAAGCTATGTCAGGACCATGAAAATGGTGCTGATGAAATAAGTTTGAAGTCTCGTACTTCAGAGCTCGAAAGGCGGCATTCCCTGGTGCCGCCTTTCTTTTATTCAAACCATTGCTACTTCAAGTCAATCCTCAGCCCCGCGTTCACTACCCTTCCTTCCAGCGGCGCCCATATGTCGCCGAACTGAGGATTATCAACCGGCCCCGAGAAGATAGGCGAGTAATCAGACTGTTTGTAGTTGAAGAAGTTTTCGGCGGCGATGAAAAACGTGAACCCATGATAACTTTTCTCAAGAAGAAGATCCATTATCCAGTATGCGGGCGACCTCGCTCCGTCGTGGAGGAGTTGCGGGCCCGTGTACCTGAGTTCGATTCCTGCCTCGCCGAAATTTTCTATAGCGTACGCGACATCGGTTATAAACCTGTTCCTCGGCGTAAGAAAAAGCTCTCCCTGGGATCCGGGGAAATTGTCTTCCGCGTCGGTATATGTGTATCCGACGTACGCCTGCAGATCGCCATAAGATAATTTCACGTCCGTCTCCGCTCCGCGGCTGAAAAGTGATCCGTCGGCATTCTTTAACGAAAAGAAAGCTCGTGCGGAAACGATCTGCGGCAGGAGTATAAATGGGTTGTTCACACGGGTATAAAAGAACGCCTGGTCGACGTTCAACGACAGCTCGCCCAAAACGATCGCGTTGTAGGTAATATCGAATTCACCTCCGACCGATTTCTCGGGAACAATGCCCGCGCTTGTCGGAAGAATCTGGTAGATCGCGTAAGGATTCGACTGGTCGGAAAAAATCGTCGGGACTTTGTATCCCATCCCCGCGCTCGCCCTGAGCCCGACCTCATTACTCAACCTGTAAATTGCCCCGATCCTCGGAAGGAATTCCAGCCCATAGCCGCTCGGCTTGTCGATTCTCAACCCGGTTTCCACTGTAAGCGGATCCGTGACGCGCCAGTCGTCCTGTCCAAAAACACCGGCCGTCCATCTGGCGTAGCTCCTGTCCAAACCCGATGACGATGGGTTCTCGGCAAAGCGGTCGCTCGTGAGGCTTAGGCCGCCGGTAATCGTGTGTTTTCCCGCGCGAGACTGCAACGTCAGCTCGGTATAACTCGTCCACTGTGTTCCCGAAAAACCGAGAGACTCGAGCGAATTGTTCAGAGAGAAATAGCCTATGCTGTTCTTCAACGTAAGCGATGTCCCGCCGAGAAAGGTATTCAGCTGGAGCTGTGTGTATGTCCTTTCGGATTTGCTCTTCTCCAGATAGGGATGTTGCGGGCTCGGACCCGAACTTATCGCCGTCATGTCGCCGCCCTCAAGATTCTCGTAACCGGTAGACAGTCCGAACATTATTTTCGTATCGTCACTCGGTGAATAGAATATTTTCGGATTGATTGTGTATGAGGTCTTCTTCGGCACATCCGAAAAACCGCTGCCGTCCCCGTCGTAGGCGGAATGAGAATTCCCGTTGAGTGTGAATGTCACGCCGATCCTGTCGTTATACTGTCTCGAATAGAAAACGCCCGCGTCAATTCCGCGGTCGCTCTCGCCGTTGAGGAGAAGAGTCGTCTTTCCTTTCGGGTCGGGTTTTTTCGAGATGAGATTTATCAGCCCCGCGATCGCTCCGCCGCCGTACAGAGAAGACGACGGC
>JAJYGB010000634.1 GCA_021785235.1 Bacteroidota bacterium | reverse complement strand
AGCTTGTCGGGTTCTTTAACAACGATCCTCTGCTGAGTCAGCGCCGAGTGCAGGAAAATCGCATGCGGCATGACGGTGGCTCCGAGTATCCCGGCGGCGAGGAGTACGCTTTCACCTCCGGAGAACTGCGGCACGACACTATGATACAAAAGTGATTTCAGCTCCGGTCTGTCGAGAACCGTTTCGATCAGGTAGCTCACTGCTATGACGCTCACCATCGCGGTAATCGCGATCTCCAGCGGGCGAAAGCCGTACCGTTCGAGGCCGAGGATCAGGAACGTGCAGATTGCCGTCAGGATCCCGCCGACTATCAGAGGAAAACCGAAGAGGAGGTTGAACCCGATCGCGGCACCGAGGAACTCGGCAAGATCGGTCGCCATCGCTACGAATTCCATCAGCACCCACATCCCGTATACAACCGGTTTGCTGAAATGGTTGCGGCAATGTTCGGCAAGGTTGCTGCCGCTCGCGATACCGAGCTTCGCCGAAAGCGTTTGAAGCAGCATCGCCATCAGGTTGCTCGCGACGATTACCCAAAGAAGCGTGTAGCCGAACCCCGAGCCTCCCTGGATATTCGTTGCAAAGTTGCCGGGGTCCACGTAGGCCACGCTCGCGATGAACGCGGGACCGAGAAAGGGAATAAGCCGGGCAATCAGCCCTTTTTGTGAAGTCCCGGACAACGCTGCGTCAGCGGAATCCCTCGTCCGGTCGTCGGTCTGCCCGATCGATGAAGCAAACGGACTCTTCATCCGCGTCTCAGCTCTGCCGGCAATTTCTCCTGTTTCAACCCGCTGATCTTCACGTCGTAATTTAAGTTCGAACGGTAACATTTCCATTCCGCGCACGGCTTTGACCGATGTATCGGCTCACAACATTACAGGACATAATCGGGAACCGTCTAAGAATTTAGGCGGCGTTTCATTAAATTGTACCACTCTCGGTGTCCGGGAGGATCCATTTTAGGAGATGTTTCCATGACTGTTATGATCATAGGGTTTGCGACATTCATGTCCACACTGCTGGGCGGATTGTTCGCGCTTAAGTACAGGGATAAACTTCACCTGATTCTCGGTTTCAGTGCCGGAGCCGTCATAGGTGTCGCGTTCTTCGATTTGCTTCCTGAGGCGCTTGCGCTGGAAAGCTCATCCACAAAAGCATCGACCATATCGCTGATGATCGGGGCCGGATTTATCGCGTACCTCATCCTGGACAGGGCGGTAATACTCCTGTCACACGGAGACGAGGAGCACGGCGTCCTGCAGCATCGCGGGACTCTGGGCGCAGCCGGGCTCTCCATGCACAGCTTCCTCGACGGGACGGTTATCGGTTTTGCGTTTCAGGTCTCAGCGGCCGTTGGAGCCATCGTTACGGCCGCCGTCCTTACGCATGACTTCTCCGACGGCATCAATACCGTCAGCCTGGTTCTGAAAGACAATGGGAACAGGCGAAGGGCTTCATGGTGGCTCATGGTTGACGCGGTTGCCCCTGTGCTCGGCATCCTCCTCACGCGCTTCTTCGTCCTCCCCGCCGGACAGCTAGGAAGCGTGCTCGCGGTCTTCTGCGGATTCTTCCTCTATATCGGCGCCAGCGAGTTACTCCCGGAAAGCTACCATGCCCATCCGAAGGTGCTAACTACCGTAATGACATTGCTGGGCATCTCAATTCTGTATATCGTCATTCAGATTGCCAAGGGGTAGGCGTCCTCCTCAGCCGCCGCCGCTCAGGATCAATGTCCCATAAAAACGAGAAACCCCGTTGAACGGGGTTTCAAATTCACGAGAATGTTACTGCGGCGTCTTGATGGCGAGGCCTACTCTCCGATAATCTTCACAACCACCCTTTTTCGTCTCTGACCGTCAAATTCCGCGTAGAAAATTTGTTCCCAGGGTCCGAGGTCGAGTCTTCCCTTCGTAATCGGAAGCACAACCTGGTGATGGAGGAGCGTCCTCTTGAGATGCGCATCGGCGTTGTCTTCTCCGGTCCTGTGGTGCCTGTATTCCGGTTTGAATGGCGCGAGCGTTTCGAGAAGTTCCATTACATCCTGTTTCAGACCAGGTTCTTCATCATTGACCCAGATGCCGCTGGTGATGTGCATCGCGCTGACAAGGCAAAACCCGTCCTGCACCCCACTAGCCTTGACGTTCTTCTCCACCTCCCCGGTTATATTAACAAGTTCTTTTCTGTTCTTAGTGTTGAACCAGAGATATTCGGTGTGGGATTTCATTTTGTACACTCCTTCAAAGGACTTGGTTCGCAGATCGGGGGATCAAACACCGGGTTGAAATCGAGACGATCTGAGGACGAACAACGGAATCCATTCCGCCCCAAAATCACGGAGGGTTGCCCGCCGTCGACAACTTCGGTCATTCGATCAACGGTACTGCTTCAAGAATTCCAGACGGTCTTTGAGCTGGGAAGCGGGGATGAGCAGTTTGTCTTTTCCGAAAATCGCATCTCTCGGATCGGAAAAAGTCATCTCAAAATCTTTGCTCATGATGATAGCTTCTTCGGGGCACACTTCTTCGCAGAACCCGCAGAAGATGCATCTCAACATATTTATCTCGAAGCGCTCGGGGTAACGTTCCTTATCGAGTTCCGTCTCCGCGGCCTGGACCTCGATCGCGAGCGACGGACAAACACGTGCGCAGAGTCCGCACGCCACACAGCGCTCGACGTGTGTTTCATCTTCCATCACAAGGACGGGCCTGCCGCGAAACACCGGCGGCGGTACCCACCTCTCCTCAGGATACTGGCGCGTGAACTTGGGCCTAAAGAAGGCCCTTATAGTTATCGACATCCCATGAATAATTTCCGGGAAATAGAGTTTCTCCCAGAGAGTTAACTTTGGGCCTGTTTTTCCGTTTCCGTTACTTGTCATCTCTTTCCTCACATTACTTAACAGCAAGCAGCACTGCGCCGGTTCCGAGCAGATTGAGGATCGCCAGCGGAAGCATGATCTTCCAGCCGACGTTCATGAGTTGATCGTACCTGAAGCGCGGCAGAGTCCACCTGACCCACATGAAAACAAATATGAGTACTCCCAACTTAGCGAAAAACGTCAGGACCTGGAGGAGCGCCGCAATGTTGGGCGCCATGGCCGCGTAGTTGACGAACGGCAGCGACCAGCCGCCGAAATAAAGTGCGATCATCAGCGCGCTCGAGACAATCATGTTCGTGTATTCCGAAAGGAAGAAGAGTCCCCAGCGCATACCGCTGTATTCGGTGTGATACCCGCCGACCAGCTCCGGTTCCGCCTCGGGCAGGTCGAATGGGAGTCGATTGGTCTCGGCAAACGCGGCGGTGACGAAAATCAGGAAGCCGACCGGCTGGTAAACAATGTTCCAAAGGCCGCTGCTTTGTATCATCGTAATCTTGTCGAGCTGAAGCGTGCCGTCTATCATCAGGACGCCGACGAGGCTCAGGCCGAGCGAGAGTTCATAGCTGATCATCTGCGCAGAAGAACGGAGGCCGCCGAGAAGCGAATATTTATTGTTGGACGCCCAGCCGCTTAGCGTGATGCCGTACACTCCCAGTGAGGAAAGCGCGAGAATATAGAGAACACCGACGTTCACGTTTGCTATGAGCAGGCTGATTTTCTGCCCGCCTATCACTATGTAGTTGCCGAACGGGATAACCGCGAGCGCACCGATAGCGACCGTGATGGAGATTACCGGAGCGAGCGCGTGGATGAACTGGTTCGCTTTTTCGGGGACGATCATCTCCTTCAACACCAGCTTCAGGATATCCGCGAAAGGCTGGAAGAGCCCCTTAGGACCGACGCGGTTCGGACCGATTCTGTCCTGCATGTAAGCACTTACTTTGCGCTCCAGCAGGACCAGGTACGCAACAATCCCGAGAATAACAAGGACAAGAATTATGATCTTGACTAAGGCTTCGATTGCTATCATCATTTGACCAATGCTTCTTCTTTTGATTTCTTCAACAGCGCTCCACGGTCGCCGAGCTTGGCGTGTGACATTCCTTTAAAACTCGGGATTGACTGAGCTATTTCATCGAATACTTTTTGAGCTGACTGGTAACGCATCTTGCCGCCCAGCAGGCTGCCGATTGCGGAGACAATCTCCCACGAAGACCGGACATTACGGCGCGGTCCTGTGTTCCACTTGTCGAAGGCGCTCCCGAACTTGTCAAGCCTGCTCATGTTGAACCTGCCGGGGACTCTATCCTGCTCCAGCGTGGATACAGCCGGGCGGGAAAGCTGCACGCGTCCGAGGAAATTAACGTATGTTCCGAATTTCTCCGCAAAAGTGGCGCTTGGGAACACCACGTCGGCGAGTTGTGTCGTCTTCGTGTTGACCCAGTGATTCACAATCAGGACATCGAGCTTGGCCAGCAGTTCCTCGCTCTCCTTCGTCGTGACGATGTCGTCGTCCATGACATAGAGGGCCTTGATCTTGCCCGAAGAGATGAGCTCGAAAATCCGGTTCACATCCACGCCCTTGGGCGAGACGACGCCGGCTTCGCGGGCTCCGTAAGTGTTGGGTGTTTTGTCCGCACGGATCAGGAGGTTGTCCTGATCACCTTCGACCTCATGACGCATGAAATCTATGTTTGCCGTTCCGAGCACCTGCCTCGCGAATTTCTGCAGGACGTAGTTGTCTTCGACGGAGGAATATGCCGAGCCGAGCACGGCGACTTCGTCTTTCGAAAACGGTTTCAACGCGTCAGCGGCGTGGGCGAGCGCCTCGTCCCAGCCAGCCTCCTGCAGAACTCCGTCCTTCCGGACCATCGGCGAGTTCAGGCGTTCACCCGAATTAACATGTTTGAACGAATTCAGCCGACCCTTGTCGCATATCCAGTAGTTGTTAACCTCGGGGTTATTGCG
>JAJYGB010000058.1 GCA_021785235.1 Bacteroidota bacterium | reverse complement strand
TTATCGATGCCACAAGACTATCGGTTGACGGGGCCTCAATCGGGGAGGCAATCGGCGATTTCAGGATAATTTTTTCTTACGGCGTCGTGGTTACCACTGTAGCAGTCGTCTTGTTCGAATTTGTCTGGAGGGATTAGGTGAAAAGCTGGATGAAAATAGGAATCGGCATCTGGATCGCCGCGGTTGTCGCGATCGGAATTGCGATGCCGATAGGTTACATCCCGGGATTGGGCGCGAAGGCCCGCATAATATTTTTCCACGTGCCGATGTCGTGGCTTGCCGTGCTCGCTTTCTTCATGTCGATGTGGTACGGGATTGCCTACCTCACAAAGAAGGACATGAAGCTGGACATCAAGTCGGCGACTGCCGCCGAACTTGGCTTCATCTTCAGTATTCTGGCGACCATAACCGGCTCCATATGGGCTAAGTTCAACTGGGGAAGCTTCTGGAACTGGGACCCCAGAGAGACGTCTATCTTCGTCCTCCTGCTGATTTACGGAGCTTACTTCTCTCTCCGCAGCGCGCTGGAGATCGAAGAAAGACGCGCGGCTCTTTCGGCTGTTTACTCGATCGTCGCATTCGTGACAGTTCCATTCTTTGTCTTCATCATGCCCCGGATGATGACGGGACTGCATCCCGGCGAGGGTTCACCCGCGCCGATAGTCAATCCGAACGGCAAAATGTATATGGACGCCAACATGCGCTACGTCTTCTACGCTTCCCTGCTTGGATTTAGCTTTCTGTATGTCTGGCTGTTCCAGCTGAGGTCAAAGATCGGCATACTGTCATACAATAATCACACGGAGATTGAATAAATGAGCTCCCTCTACAATTTTCTGAATGACCACTCCCTGTACGTTGTCCTAATAATAGTTTTAGTCATCTGGGCGGGAATTTTTATCTACTTGTATCGTTTAGATAAGAAGGTGACCAGTTTGTATGTGAAGAATGATGATGAAAAGGAGAATATGAAATGAAAGCAAAATATATAGTCGCGGGGGTGGTCGTAGTCGCCTTCGTGGTGTTCGGCGCGATCTCGTTCATGCAAAATAATATCGCCTACGTCTCGGCGAAAGCCGCGGAGCAGACAACTCGCACGGTCCAGGTGAAGGGATCATGGGTTAAAGACATGAAGACTTTCTACGATCCGAACACGAACACGTTTCACTTCTATATGATGGACGATCAAAAGACAATCCTTCCGGTCGTACTCGCCGGCGCCAAGCCGAACAACTTCGAAATAGCCAACGACGTGGTGGCGAAAGGCCGCTACGAGAACGGCGCTTTCCAGGCGAGTGAAGTCCTGACCAAGTGCCCTTCGAAATACCAATCAAAAACGGGTCCGCAGGCTTCGACACAACAGGCGTCAAGCAGTTACAACTAAAGAGGGTACATAATGCTAGGGCGCGCGATACTCTATGTGGCATTCGGCGGAATGCTGACTGCCACATTTGCATATACATATAATTTTTTCAGCGGCGACGAGAAATACCTCAAGGTAGCCAGGATCGGTTTCCATACGGGTGCTGTCTCCATAATTCTCACCGCCGGTTACTTCATGAACCTCGTCCTTACCCACCAGTTCCAGTACACGTATGTATGGAGCTACAGCTCATATTCACTCCATCCCCCGCTTCTCATCTCGGCATTCTACGTCGGGCAGGAAGGAAGCTTCATGCTGTGGACCATGTATACCGCGATTATCGGTCTCATCCTGATGGTGTACTCGAGAAAGCACCACTACGAGGCTTCGGTTATGGGAATATTTTCCGCGATAGCCGCCTTTCTCGTCCTGATGACGATGGCTAAGAATCCGTTCGAGCACGTGTGGCAAACATGGCCGCAGACGGTTCACAAGGGCTTCATGCCGGATGACGGAAGAGGACTGAATCCGCTTCTGGAGAATCTCTGGATTGTCATTCATCCGCCCATTCTGTTTCTCGGCTTCGCCTCGACCGCCGTTCCGTTCGCGCACGCTTTCTCGGGGCTGCTCAGGAAGGACCACGACAGATGGACCAAAGTCGCCGTTCCATGGACACTTTTCACCTCCGCGGTCTTAGGATTCGGAATTACGCTGGGCGGGTTCTGGGCATATGAGACGTTAGGCTGGGGAGGCTTCTGGGGATGGGACCCGGTTGAAAATTCCTCTTTCATTCCCTGGCTCTTCGCAGTGGCCTCGATACACACACTGCTCGTTCAACGCCGGACCGGCGGGTTCAAGCGGGCAAATTTCATAATGGGGATGATGCCCTTCCTGCTCGTGCTTTACAGCACATTCCTGACCCGCAGCGGAGTCCTCGGCGATACCTCCGTGCACAGCTTCGTCACACCGGGAATGTGGGTGTATATCCTCCTCGTCGTTTTCATCGCTTTCTTCTCTATACTCGGCTTCGGACTGTATTTCATCCGCGTCAGAAGCATTCCAAAAGAAAAGATTAATTACACGCTCGCATCCAGAGAATTTGCCCTTTTCCTCGGTGCGTCCGCGCTCGTCGTCATAGCGGGATTCACTCTGATAGGGACAAGCGCCCCGCTTATAACAAATATTCTCAAGGGTAAATCGAGCGCCATAGATACGAGCTACTACGTCAAGACCAATCTTCCACTCGCGATATTCATGGCGGCGATGATCGGGCTCGGCCAGCTCTTCTGGTGGAAAAAATCGAATTCTCAGACGCTCCTGAGGACCATACAGCTCCCTCTCGCGGCTTCAACGATCGTCACCGCGATAGTGATCCTCGCCGGAATGCGCAATATCGGAATGATCCTTTTCTTCATAGCAAGCTCGTTCGCTTTCTTCGTGAATCTGGAAATAGCCTACAAGATCGCCAAAGGTAATCCCAGGTTCCTCGGCGCTTCCCTGTCGCATATCGGTGTCGCGATTCTCTTCGTGGGAATTATCGCGTCGACGCACTACGACAAACATGTCACGCTGGCACTTCCTCAGAATCAACCGGCCCAGGCATTCGGTTATGAACTTACGTACGTCGGGCCGCAGCAGCTCGACAACGAGAAGACCGCGTACAACGTAGTTGTACAGAGCGGAAAGAGCAAGTTTAACGCGCCGCTGATCATGTACGCCAGCTCGTACAACGATGGCGCCATCATGAGACATCCGTACATTTTCAGCCTTGTCAACTACGACGCCTTTACCCATCCACGCCTCCTGGCTTTTATCGCCGGCAACATGCTGACACGAGACCTTTACCTCTCACCCCAGTCTCTCGAGGAGGAGGGGAACAGCGCCCTTCAGGCATCGCAATACGGTATCACCATCCCGCTGACCATACACGAGCCTGCCACGGTTGGCAAATACACTTTCACCTTCGACGGCTTCCAGGTTCCGGAAAACGAGCGCCAGGCGATGATAGACGGTAAGGCGTTTCAACTCGGCTCGATTATCCAATTGAAAGGACCCGACGGCAAAACTGAAACAATCATGCCCTCCAATAAGATAGTCCCGAGCGGGGGATCGGAACTCCATACCGTCAAGTCTAAGTCCGGCGATGAGTTTACGGTAACTGACGTGCACGTCGACGACAAGACCAAGCAGGCTTCCATCGTTCTTGCTTATATGCCCGCTAAGAACTCTCCGGATATTTCTCTCCTTAAGCAGGCGCAGGCACAGCCTCAAAACGAGAAGCAGGTCCTGGTGATCGAAGCAACGATCAAGCCCTTCATAAACTTGGTTTGGGGCGGAGTGATCATCATGGTCATCGGCTTCATAGTGACCTGGAGAAGAAGGCGCGAAGATCTGCTCAAAGAATCGATTTAGATTTCCAAATCTTATCACCCCTGGTAAGAAAAAGCCCCGGCGTAAGTCGGGGCTTTCTATTTCAAAGACGATTTGCGGACGGGGGTCAGTTCGAGGATACGTACTTGTATCCCGCTTGCTCGATCTTCTCTTTTGCTTTGACCAGATCAAGCTCTTCCTTGAACTGGACCTCGACAGTCTTCTTCGTGTGGTCCGCCTTTGCAGACTTCACTCCGTCAAGCTCCATCATGGCTTTCTCGATTGTCATCTCGCAATGATGACAGGTCATCCCGTCGACTGTAAGTGTCTTTTTCTTTGATCCCAGATTGAACATGTTAGCCTCCTTGAAATTCTTTCCTGCTTTGTGTAATGGTTACGATTTAATCTTAATTCTCTTCAATCTCAACGAATTGCTCACCACGCTTACCGAGCTGAGCGCCATCGCCACGGAGGCGATCATCGGATTGAGTTGCCAGCCCGTAAGCGGGTACAGAGCTCCCGCAGCAAGAGGTATCAAAATCACGTTGTAGAAAAACGCCCAGAAGAGGTTTTGCTTTATCACTGTCAGCGTCCGCTTCGAAAGGTTGATCGACATGGGCACCAGGTTAAGGTCGTTTCTGACGAGCGTAATGTCGGCTGCCTCGATGGCTATATCGGTACCGGACGCCATCGCTATGCCCAGATCTGCCTGCGCCAGCGCCGGCGCGTCATTGATACCGTCGCCAACGAATGCCACAACTTCACCCGATTCCTGAAGCTCCTTGATTGCCTTATATTTTCCGTCAGGAAGTACATTCGCAAAATAACCGTCGACTCCGATCGCCTCTGCGATGCGCCTGGCCGAAGCCTCGCTGTCGCCGGTCAGAAGCCTTACTTTTAAACCGAGTTTCCTGACGGCTTTCATCGTCTCCGCGGCACCTTCCCTCAGGTAATCGCTGACAAGAATAGCTCCAAGAATCTTTGGGCCGCGGGAAACAAAAAGGACCGTCGCAGCTAGTTCTGCCGCTCGCCCTTCCACTTTTTCGGACGCCACTCGCGCGCCCTCTCCGTCAACATGTTCCCCGACAAATTCCAGTTTGCCAACCCTAACGACACTGGCG
>JAJYGB010000644.1 GCA_021785235.1 Bacteroidota bacterium | reverse complement strand
AAATTCGTACCTGTCGATTCCCCGCAAAGCGGGATGGCTCTACCTGTCAGGCACGGTCTCACTTTCCGTGGGCGATAGAGGATTCGAACCTCTGACCTCTACAATGTCAATGTAGCGCTCTAAACCAACTGAGCTAATCGCCCCTGAGCGATTCGGACCGTGCCGAGGGCGGGACTTGAACCCGCACGGCCCTTTGGGGCCAAAGGATTTTAAGTCCTTCGCGTCTACCAATTCCGCCACCCCGGCTTTAACCAGCCTAAGGCTCGGCAGATTTGCTGGTTAATTTAGCCTGCGGGGGCAACAAAGTCAACGTGAGTGCCACAAAATCGCGTTTCTAGGCGTCCTCGGCACTCTGCAGCTGCGAATCCGTCTTTTCTCGACGACTGGGCCCCTTCTTCCTTAGAGGCAGTTCCTAAAGGGCTTGGAAATTTATCTGCCGCCCCTAAATTGAATAAAGAAAGAAATTCCGGAAGATTACCAGAAGTGTCATACCTTGCTGACGTAAAAAGTGTCGAAAGACTTAACCGCCTTCTTGAAGCGTGCAGGAACAACCTGTACACGTTTGACGAGGATCTGATAAGGCGAGCTTTTCAATTCAGCTGGAACGCACATGTCAAGGGCAAGCCCAGAGCTTCCGGTGAGCCGTTTTTCTCACACCCGTATGAAGTTGCCCTCGTAGTGGCCAAGGAGATTCCGCTTGACGATATCTCGGTCGCTTCAGCTCTTCTGCATGACGTGGTTGAGGATACAGGCTATGACCTGAAAGCCATCAGAACGCAATTCGGAAACGAAATAGCCGAGATAGTCGACGGGGTCACGAAGATTTCGGGTGCGGTGGAAAGTCACGAGATAACCCGGGCTGAGAATTACCGCAAAATGCTCCTATCGATGGCAAGGGATGTGCGGGTAATTCTGATCAAGTTTGCCGACCGCCTGCACAACATGAGAACGCTTGCCTTCCTTGCACCGGACAAACAGCAGAGGATCGCCAGGGAAACGCTGGAGATCTACGCCCCCCTTGCCCACAGGTTCGGTCTAGCAAAAGTAAAATGGGAATTCGAAGACCTTGCGTTCAAACACATCAACAGCACGGATTACGAGTATATCTCGCGGAAACTGAACGCGAAGAGGAGAGAACGAGAAGGTTACATAAGGAAATTTATCCAACCGATAAAAAAGCGTCTCGAAGAGGCTGAGTACGAGTTCGAAATCACCGGCAGGCCGAAGCACATTTACAGTATCTACAACAAGATGGTCAAGCGCAACAAGCCGATTGAAGAGATATACGATCTCTTCGCCGTGCGCGTGATTCTGGATACCGCAGACAAGAACGACTGCTTCTCTGCGTACGGCATTGTCTCGGAAATCTACACGCCTGTACCGGAACGTTTCAAGGACTACATCTCGGTGCCGAAGCAGAACGGATACCAGTCGATCCACACAACCGTAGTGGGCCCCGAGGGAAAAATGGTCGAGGTCCAGATCAGGACTCGGCAGATGGACGAGGTTGCCGAGCGCGGCGTGGCGGCTCACTGGAAATATAAGGAAGACGTCAAAGCCTCGGACCGCAAACTAGACGAGTGGTTGTCATGGGTCCGCGAGATCCTGGAGCAACCGGCAGTCTCGGGCGCTGAAGATGCCGCTAAGAGCTTTCTCGAGGGTTTCAAGCTCGATCTTTACCAGGACGAGATCTATGTGTTTACTCCCAAAGGCGACCTGCAGGTTCTGCCGAGAGGTTCGACTCCGGTCGACTTCGCTTTCGAGATACATTCCCAGGTCGGCACGCACTGTGTCGGAGCGAAGGTCAACGGGCGGATTGTCCCTCTCAATACCAGGCTCAACAGCGGTGATCAGATCGAGATCATTACTTCTTCCAGCCAGAATGTCAACCCGGATTGGGAGAAGTTCGTCGTCTCCAGGAAAGCCAAGGCGCACATCAGGCGATGGATAAACGACGAGACCAGAAAGAAGGCTGCGGAAGGAGAAGAAGCGTGGGCTAAGAGGCTCAAGAAGCACAAGTTGACGTTGTCGGAGGACGATTTCACGAAGCTTGTGCGTGATCTTAAGTACGACAACCCGCAGAAGTTCTTCGTTGCAGTCGCAGAAGAGGAGGTGGAGCCGGATAGGATCATAGCCCGGCTCACGCAGCAGAGATCGGTCAAGGAATCAGCCGAGAGCACCAAGCCTGCACATACTTTTGTCGAGATCGCAAGGAAAGCTTCGGAGGGCATCGTCGTCGACGGCTCGCGGAGCGACTGGAAGGTTTCCTACGCGAAGTGCTGCAACCCTATCCCGGGAGACGAGATCGTCGGCTTCGTGACGACCGGCGAGGGGATAAAAATCCACCGGAAGAATTGCTCGAACCTTGCGAGGATGGCAGGAGCCGCGCGCGAAAGAATTGTCGACGCGTCGTGGCCGGGCGAGAGCAGCGGCCTGTTCGTCGCCGGGGTCTCCGTCTCGGGAATGGACCGGCCCGGAATTCTCACCGAGCTGACACACTCTATATCGAGTTATCAAAACACGAACATCAGGAGCGTATCGGCGGAGGTGAGGGATGCCGTCTTTGAAAGCCAGATCATCATTTATGTGAAAGACAAGAACCACCTCGATCATCTGATCGACAAGCTGAAGAAAATCGTCGGCGTTACTCGCGTTGACAGAATGCAGGGACAGAATGCCTGAGGGGAAGAGAATTCTCGGAATCGATTTCGGGATGAAGAGGGTCGGAGTAGCGGTAAGCGACCCGATGGGCATCATCGCGCAGGGCGTCGATACTCTCTCGAACGACTCGAGCCTCATCGGTAAGATTTTCGATATCGTGAAGAAAATGCTAGTGTGGAAAGTAGTAGTGGGGAAGCCGCTGAAACTGAGCGGAGAGGCGGGAAACTCGGCAGTCGAGGCGGCCAAGTTCGCAGATAAGCTTCGGGAGAGATTGTCACGCGAGCTGCCCGGTGTGGAGGTTGTGGAGTGGGACGAAAGATTCACGACGACGATCGCGCAGAGGACCCAGTTGGAGCTCGGTGTAAAGAAGAAAGAAAGGCAGAAGAAGGGCAATCTGGATCGAATGGCATCACAACTGATCCTGCAGAGCTATCTTGATTCTCACAGATGAACGATAAATCTAATCCGCGCCGGCGGAGGCTGCCGGTCGCGCGGATACTTCTGGTGGCTTTAGTCGCATTTTTGACCGTGGAAGCGATCTACCTCCCTTATCCGTGGACTGTCGCGAAATTGAAAAGTACGAATCCCGACATCACTTCCCTCATGAAGGAGAGAATCCGCAAGGCGAAAGAGAGACATCAGAGATATATGATTCACAGGTCTTATGTCCCTCTCTCCAGGATCTCGAACGATTTGGTGCATGCGGTCATTGTCGGGGAAGACGGTACGTTTTACGAGAACAACGGCGTCGACTGGTTTGAGGTCCGGGAATCCATCGACGCGGATCTGGATGCGATGAAAATCGTCCGCGGCTCGAGCACAATCACCATGCAGCTGGCGAAAAATTTGTGGTATTCGACGAGCAGGGATCCTCTGACGAAGTTGAACGAGGTGATCGCAGCTTACCTGCTCGATCATTACCTCTCGAAGAACCGGATCATGGAGCTTTACCTGAACTACATAGAGTTCGGGCAGGGAGTATTCGGCATCGAAGCGGCGAGCGAGCTGTATTATAACGAACCGGCATCTGCGCTTACGCGTGACCAGGCCGCGCGGCTGGCAGCGATAATCCCCAGCCCGCTAAGGCATTCTCCTGATTCCGGCTCGAGATTTGTCACATTCAGGACCGGTGTGATTCTGGACAGGATGCAGGCGCGGGGATGGTGAATGGAGACAAGAATTCTTAATTTTGAATTAATTGTTGAGTATCTTCGATGAATGAAGAACTGAGATGTTAGAATCTGAAATTCCGGAACACAGAAGTGGACATCGCTGAATTAAAGGCCCTGATCTCCGAAGGCGAGAATTTCAAGATCGAGTTCAAACGCCAGTTCAGCTCGGTCGAGAAGATTGCCAAGGAGCTGATCGCGTTCGCAAACACAAAAGGAGGAATGATCCTCTTCGGGGTGGATGACGACGGCACTATTTACGGCGTGGAGAGCGAGAAATCCGAAATCGACCTGATATACGAAGCCGCGAGAGATTACTGCGAGCCCCCGATAGAGCCTATAGTCCAGGTGATCGAGCTCAACAGAAAGGATGTGGTGGTCGCCATCGTCGAGGAAAGCCGCACGAAGCCGCACCGTCTCCAGGATTACCGCATGGTCCTCTCACGCGACGCGAAGGTATATATAAGGATAAACGATAAGAGTGTGATTGCCAGCCGGGAAGTCGTGAAGATCCTGGAGAGCGAGAGTCCCGACAGTGAGCCCCTTTCGATCATAATCGGCGACAATGAAAGGCGGCTTTTCAAATACCTCGAGGAGTACGACCGGATAACTGTGAAGGATTACGCCAGGCTGGTGAATGTAAGCGAGCGCCGGGCTTCGCGAATACTCGTGAACCTGGTGAGGGCGGGGGTAGTCAGAATCCACACGGAAGAGAGATTCGAGTACTTCACGTCGGCATTCTAGAAAAAATCCACGTCTCAAAATTCAAAAGTCAACAGAGGGGATTTGAGTCGGGTTATTTTTGAATTTTGACCTTTGACTTTTGAACTTGTCCGGTGAATATCTCAAACAATCTGTAAACTGCTATTCCGTATGCGACCGCCACGTTGAGCGAGTGCTTCACCCCCAGCATAGGAATCTCGGCTGCGATATCCGCCGCCTCCAGAACATCCTTTGTAATCCCGCCTATTTCGTTTCCTACCGCGAGGCAAGCCGGGAAAATGTCATTCGGAAGCTCCCACAAAGGAATGCTTTC
>JAJYGB010000456.1 GCA_021785235.1 Bacteroidota bacterium | reverse complement strand
GACTCCGTCAATGATGGGCCCCTTCAAATATGGTATAAAATTCCCGTAGTGCCAGTACTCTCCCACCACATCGAGATTCCCATTGAGTCGTGCCAGAAACGACGGCGAGCGTCCGTTGTTCGAATAAACAAAAAGGTTCTCGGACTTGCCGGGAAAAGTCTCAGAGCATAGGAATACTGGCGAGAAGCTGTCGTAATAATTGATACCATTGAACGAGATCTCACGCGGTCCGAAGGAAAGCGTCCTCAGTAGACTCCCGGTCTCGCTGTACACTCTCAGCACTTGATTTAATTTGCGTCCACGCAGTGGGATCGTCGTAATCAAGTTCGGTGTCCCATCCCCGTCAAGGTCCGTGATTATAGTTTCATGCGCGCCCCACCTACCCTCGTAAGCGCGGTCATTTGCTATGTCATAAGCGGGAAGAGACCATAGGAGTCTGTTCGAGCTTCCGTATACATCAAGCCTGTTTGTCACCGTATTGTAGTAGAACCATGATGGTGGAACAGTCTTAGGCCAAAAGACCGTGATTGACATCCCAATAAGCGCCAGCAAGGCTAATCCGAAAAAAGAGATAACCACCGGATGTTCATGCCTGAACCTGTCGATTCTTCTCCACGCAGTTGGCACTCTGACCTCCGAGTACGATACGGGTTCCAAATCCGGCTTGGAGAAGTAGGGCTCCAGGTCATCCCTCTTCCTGACCAGAGATCTCTTTGTCAAAGAGTCAAGTGAAGGTAGGTCAGATTCGTTTTCCTCCAGGAAATCCTCGTAGAATCTTGTTATCTCTGAAAACAGGGCCCTGCATCCGGAGCATTCCTCTAGATGTCTCTTTATTTGTTTCTCGCTCTTCCTGACCTCCGCGTCACCAAGGGCCAAGAGTTCGAGAGTATGTTCATCTATATGTCCCACTCTTAAGATGTTCCTTACAATTCAGGCATCCCGCTGAAAGTTCATTTACTGTTTAGTTTCCGTGCCAATTCCTTCCCAGTAAGCCTGGAAAGATATTCGAGCTTGCTACGATGTTTTGTCCTGTACTCGGAGGCGGTCATTCCATCCAGGTGTCTCCCAAGGAGCTCCTTTAGACCTTTCTCGACGCCATCTCCCGAATGCGTGAGCCTCAACCTTTCTTCGATGACTATGAAGTAGATATCGAGGAGCCGCGGCTGAATCTTCTTCTTTTTCACATATTGCAGTGTCATCCGTTTTCGGACTTCCTCCACTGTTTCGCGCACAACTTCCTGGAGATCATTTGAATCCACATTTTCTTCTACCGATACCGGGGTCTCATCGGGGTATTGGGTGGTATAAATCGAACGGAACACAATGGCGACATGAGTTAAGGGAACAACGCGGGCGATATCGTGAGTCTCAAGGAGATAGAGAGCCAGCTTGCCGAGCATGAATGGAATGTTGTCCTTTCCACGGAGGTATCCCCTCAATCCCGCTTCAAGCTCCTCGATCTCGGGACTTCTATTCTGCAGCATCCTGTCGGCATCCGCGGGAGCCAGACACGGCACACCAAATCTTTCGATCAAAACCAGACTGTCGAATTGCTGAAGCGCCAACTTGATGTTTCGTATGATCTTACCGAGAGATGGATCGACCTCGTTATAGAGTCTGAATAATCCCTGGTTGACATGTGAAAAGACAAGCCTTCGCAGATGTACCAGCACTTCTGCGTCTGTCAGCCTTGCCGGAGGATACGCCGCAAAGTAGGCACGAAAGTGGGGAAAATCGCCGGAGTCGGCGAAAGCAAACAAGTCCGCGAGACAGTCATACGCGAAATCGCCTACATTCAGCTCAAGCGTCCTCTTGAGGACGACGTCGCCACTGAGCCGTCGTCTTACATATGGAACGGCCAGGGCATGGCACACCTTCACCAGCGCATTTACATCCGTGCGCTCGTATGCACCAGCGAGTATTGCCCGCAAAGACTTACGGGCAATACTAAATGCAGACTCTTCCTCCCCTTTCTCCTTAATCCCGTTTTCGACCACACTGATTTCCCTTTAAAATCTACAGCACCATCAATACCGTAAAGGGACGCTCTTCAGTTCTTGTGAGGAAGTTTATCTACCATGGTCGAAAATAGCAAATCTCGCCCGCCCTAAAATTAATGGCCGTTGTTCCAATTCACATGTAAGATGGCTACTAGAACCTTAAGGCTCCCCGCAACCTGATATCTCTGCTGGAACTTCCGATCAGCAGATTGTACCGGCCAGGATGAGTGCCCCATTTATCTTTGGCTGCATCATAATGAGCAAAATCGATTCCCGCGAGCGTGAATTTCACATATTCTGTTTCTCCAGGCTTAAGCGTTATTCTGCCAAATCGTCTCAGCTCTTTTACAGGCGCATCGGCTTTGGTATCGGGATCTTGGACATAGAGTTGAGGTATCTCTACTCCGGGATGCTTTCCGGCGTTCGTGACCTTGAAGGTCACGTCATATGTGTCACCTACCTGCGTGATCCGTAACCCGCTGTAGCTAAACTTAGTGTACGACAACCCATAGCCGAAAGGAAAGAGAGGCTTAATGTCATGTTTGTCGAACCACCTGTAGCCGACAAATATGCCATCGCTGTAGTCCGACAAACTGTCTTGCTGTTTGTAAGAGCCATATGCTGAGCAGTCCGACCATTTTACCGGAAAAGTCATAGGGAGTCTTCCCGATGGATCATGCCTGCCCAACAAAACATCGGCTATCGCATTCCCGGCCTCGTCTCCGCCGAACCACGCCTGAACGAGTCCAGGCACGAGGTTGATCCAGCTGTTCATAGTTACCGGCGCTCCGGTGATCATCACGACGATGGTTTTCTTGTTTGCCTTTGCCACCTGTTTTATGAGCTCATCCTGCCCTTCGGGTAAATCCAGATTATCGCGATCCCTTCCCTCAGTCTCGTAGTAGCTGGAAGTTCCTACAAAGAGAATCGCCACATCCGATTTTCTTGCCGCGTCAATGGCTTTCCGCATGAGTCCGGTTCCGCTTTCACGCACGCCTAACCTTAGCCCTGATCCTCCTCCCGCCTGGAAGTAGTCCACCCTGATATCATAAAACTTTCCCTTAATGAGGTGCATCTTGCAAGATCGAACCTCAAGGCCATGTTCGCCCCAGTTGTCGATAACCATCTTGCCGTCAACATAAAGCCTCGATCCATCATCGCTCGAAAGGTCTAACAGGTACTCACCGGTTCCCGGCGCCATTAATCTCCCTGTCCACCTTACTGAGAAGTTCTGCCCGGGCACGCCCGCGACAGGCGACTCGCCATGCCAATTGAAATCGACGCGTTTGTCCACCTCAATGACCTTCGGTTCTCCTGCGAAATTAGTGTCGGCAAAATATTCCGCTCGCAACCCGTTAGCAGCTTTGTCCGGAAGATAAAGGTACCGGCCGTCAATAGCCGAGAAGTCGCCTGCAAGCTGTACCCCTTCGACGAAATTTATCTTAACCTTTCCACCGAGCTTCTTTCGGAGAGCTTCGAGCGGGCTCACAGAATAGATAGGGTCAACCATCGCGCTCCCGCCGCCGGTCGTCCCGGCGACCGCAGCGTTCGGTCCGATGACCGCGATTGATTTCACATGCGTTAGGGCCAACGGGAGAATGCCCGCAGAGTTCTTTAGCAAAGTAATCCCTTCGACGGCGGCTCTGTAGGCTATACGTCGGTGTTCATGAGTGTTGATTAACGCGGGATCATCCGAACGGGTCCGGTCGAAGAGCCCCAGTTCGAATATGACTCTCAGGATTCTGCGCACTTTGTCGTCTATAACGCTCTCCTTCAGTCCACCTGATTTAATCGCGGGGAGTAGCGTGCTGTCGTTCAGGTATTTCCCCGTTGGCATTTCTAGATCCATACCACCCTCCGCGATCGGCAAAGAGCTGTGTACGGCCCCCCAGTCGGACATAACGAGCCCATTGAATCCCCAGTCACGCTTGAGTTTCGTGTTTAGGAGATAATCGTTCTCCGCGCAATAATATCCGTCCACTTTATTGTACGCAGCCATCACGGTAAGAACATGCGCTTCTTCGACAGCGGCCTTGAACGCGGGAAGGTATATCTCGTTTAAGGCTCGTTTATCGATCCTGGCATCGACGAACATCCTCTGGTATTCCTGGTTGTTGGCCGCGTAGTGTTTTACGGTGGCGGCTACGCCTTCGCTCTGAACCCCTTCTATGTAGCTTACCGCGATCCTTGACGCGAGGTACGGGTCCTCGCCGTACGCTTCAAAAGTTCTTCCTCCCATCGGCAGTCGAGCTATGTTCACACAAGGACCTAGAATCTCGTCTCTCCCTTTTCCCTTCACCTCTTCGGCGATCGCCTTGCCAACCTGGTACATCATGGATGTATCCCAACTCGCGGCCATGCAAGTACCAGCGGGAAAAGCGGTTGATTTTCCCCATCTGACTCCGAGCGGGCCATCGCTCATTTTTAGAGGGGGGATCCCGAGGCGAGGGATCGGTGTTGTTGTAAATCCGGTACCTCCCAACATCGCGATTTTCTCTTTGAGAGTCATCCTCGAGAGAAGATCCTCGACCCGATTCTCGACGGGGAGATTCGGGTTCTTATAAGGCGTATCCTCCGCCGACATTCTATCTTTGCCGCCAAACGCAGTGAAGATCGTTAAGAATAGTCCCGCCGACAGGATATAGACCACAAAATTCTTCATTACCAGTTTCTCCTTTTTCGAACACAGGATTCATCATTTCACCATCATGAGTTTCCTGGTCTCCACATAAGCTTCCTCGGGTCGATTCATGGGATGTACCATTATCTTATAGAAGTATACTCCGCTAGCTAAACGGGAACCGTCAAAGATAACCCTGTACCGGCCCGCCTGCTTAACTTCATCGGCGAGAGTCGCGACTCGCCTTCCA
>JAJYGB010000120.1:3990-4873 GCA_021785235.1 Bacteroidota bacterium | reverse complement strand
AAAACGCGGTATGGGAAAACATCCGTGTCGTTCCACCCAATCTTCTGCGTGATAAAAGCGTCGATGCCTGCGTTAAGATAGAACTCCGGCATGTTCCAGGTGTAGCCGAAGGAGTCGGGATTCCACCCGATTTTCGCCACGACGCCGAGGTTATTTTTGAAATATCTCTGCGAATACAAAAGTTGGTGCATCCAGGACTCGCCGCTCGGAAGGTTGCAGTCCGGCTCTATCCACATTCCGCCGACCACTTCCCATCTTCCTTCCTTTACGCGCTCTTTTATCCCATTGAAGACGGCCGGATCATATTTTTGCATCCAGACATAATGGGCAGCGGCGCTTTGCGCGTAGGTCATATCGGGCCGGACCTTCATCATGTTCAGCACGGAGCCGAATGTCCTTTCGCAAATATCGATCGTCTCTTTATACCTCCACAACCATGCGGCATCTATGTGCGCGTTTGACACGAAATACAGCGTGTATTGCTTCGCGAAATCGGATATCGGTCTTAGAAGCGGCCTCACGACATTTACCGACTTCATGAATCCGGCTGCGTCTCCGCGGCGTAGGGCATCGACGTCTATTCTGGACGCGAGAGTCTGCAGAAGGCTGTTGAGATCAGCCTTCTTGCCTCTGTCCATATGAGATTTGTCGATGTGCGGATCCACCTTGACATGCGCGTTGGTCTGGTAAGTATCGAAGCTCAGGAGCTTCTGCCCAACCCGGAAACTCAGGGCCAGGTCCCGAAGAGTGTCGGGCAACTCGCTGATCGATTGACTTCTAAGTTCCGCGGCCAGCAGATGCATGTTTGCTCCGCCATTGACAGCCTTAATCGCTACCACAAACTTCATCCCAGGCCTGGCGTCATTGGTCAGCGTGAATTCCT
>JAJYGB010000120.1:471-3980 GCA_021785235.1 Bacteroidota bacterium | reverse complement strand
CCTTATCGAAAGGAAAGTATCCCCTGCTCTCTCCGTTGATCCACATGAATCCATAGTTATCAAGCTGGACGAAGAGGCTTATTCTGCCACGCACCGGGTCGCCTAATATGGTTTCCGGGAGGACGAAAGTGGTCCGCATCCAGCAAGAGTCGGCGTCAATCTCGCTTCCGAGTCTTACTTGCTTCCAGCCAGAATCGTCGAAGTTGAAGTTTGTTGGATCGCCGTTGAAAACCGCGGTGCTGAGGTCCGGACTGACGCGCCAGTCCTCAACGTAGGCGTTTGAAGCGGCGGAATCCAAGACTGACACCAGCCTGTCGACATTGGTCGGGCCGCCTTGCCTGCCGAACGCGATAGAAATTGGAACAAGAATAGCAACGAACAGCGGAACGCGGAAAAACTTTCTCATGAGCTAGCCCATAATTGTAGTTTTGCAAAGTACCACAAACACTTATATGCACGATCGATCTTCGTTCGCACCGAACGAGGAGTCGGAGGAGTTGCCTAATGCAAGCCACAGCGGCCGATAAATTTCGTGGTTTTTCGTTTAGGAATCAATTATCGAATGTCGCGATGATATGCTTGGCAAACAAAAACGAATATTGGTCACTCCATCTGCGCATCGGGATGGCGACGAATAGTCACCGCGATCAATCGCCGCTTCTGTTTGCGAAAGGAATGATGCCTCGGGTTGCCCGAGGCTTTCATAACCGGTCGGGATATTATAACTTATTCAGTAGCATGAACGAGCCGACACTAATCGGGAGATGGCAGTGAAGATACTTGCACCGGCGAAGATCAACATAGGACTTCGTATTATCCGCAAGCGATCCGACAATTATCACGACCTCCAAACAGTGTTCTATCCAATTCATCTTTCAGATGTACTTGAAATCGTCAAGGCGGACCGGCACGAGTTCTACTCAAACATCAAGCTCGAAGACGACGCGAACCTTTGCCTGCGCGCCCTCGACTTCTTCTGTGAGCGAACCGGCATCAACGCCGAGGTCAGGATGACGCTGAAGAAAAACATTCCCATCGGCGCCGGTCTCGGCGGCGGGAGTTCCGACGCGGCAGCGGTACTCCTTGCCCTGCAGGACATTTACGGCAAACCTCTCAGCGAAATTGAGCTCCTGAACATCGCGGAACAACTCGGCTCGGACGTTCCTTTCTTTCTGAAGAAGAGACCCGCTTATGCCACTGGGAAGGGAGAGATGATTGAGCCACTGTCATTCCAGCTAAATACTTTTATCCTGACCGTCACCCCCGAGATCTACGTGTCGACGCCGTTGGCTTACTCGCTCGTCACTCCGTCCGGAGAAAAAGATACGTCGCTTCGCGACGCGCTCCTCCGGCTCGGAAGCGACGTCGCCAACTACAAGGATGCGATCGTAAACGACTTCGAGCAACCGGTGTTCGAGAAATTCCCCGAGATCGGCCGGATTAAATCGGAAATGTATGCGTCAGGGGCTGACTTCGCGCTCATGTCAGGAAGCGGAAGCAGCGTATACGGATTCTTCCGAACGAGACCGGAGGCAGAAAACGCTCTCGCTGCTTTGGGCGCGCAATTCGCCCTGCGCGCGGGTGATATTACCGCGCCGTAACTTCTCACACAAAGCAATCTCTTCTGTACCATCTTCGTTTGGTCGCCCAATCAATGGGGGAGACCGATAGGAATCTCTCTGTTCCACCATCCACATTCCGGTTCATAGGCCTTCCCTCAACCATCCCCAGAAAACTCTCCCGACGTTAAACTTCGTGCCGATATTTGTGGCATTAAAATGTCATTAATTCTCTTTAATCTTCCCATAATTGCGAACCAACAGCCAGCTTCTACCGTTGGTAAAATTAGAAGCGACAGAGACCTTAGATGGAGCAGCAGCACGCCGATCGAACCAGGCCCCAAACCTTCTGGCATCGCCCAACAAGACGTGTGAAAGCTCCATTCTAACTAATTCTTCATTCTTTTGGCGAATGACTCATTTCTAAAGATTCCGGAATCATCACAGCCTTTCCGAATGGAGACTTTCTTAACACAATTGCAACATTATGAAAACGCGAGGTTAACATCCCACTCGTAAATTGTTGCATGAAAATGACAGAGACGGAAACCTTGAGCACAACGACATCATCTTTCAGGATAGCTCACATTTCGGACACGCACGTAAGCCCGGAATACAATAGACACAACGTTGCGAAGTTGAAGAACCTTCTCGCTTACATTGTGGACGAACAATTCGACCATATCGCCATTACGGGGGATATTACCGGCAATGGAGAGGACGGGGGTTACAGGTCGGTACGACGCCTCTTGAAATATTTTGACCTTCTACAATACGACAAGCTGAGCGTGACGATCGGGAACCATGACATCTTCGGTGGGGTACACAGGGCGGAGGATCTTTTCAATTTTGGAAGCCGTTGCCGGACCAGAGATTACGACGCGCAAGTCAGACTCTTCGAAAGATCGTTCAAGGAGACATTTCCGAATAAAGCCTACGCGGGCGAAAGCATCTTTCCTTATGTGAAGATAGTAGGCCCGGTGGCATTGATTGGAATCAATTCAATCTCCAGGTTTCACGCGATGTGGAACCCTGTCGGCTCTAATGGACGAATCGCGGACGCTCAGATCGAGGAAGTGGAGAGAATGCTTCTTCATCCTTCCATTGCCGCGCTGAAAAAGGTAGTTTTGATTCACCATCACTTCAACAAATACCGTCCCTTTTCCAACTCTCTTGGGACTTCCCTTTACCAGAAATTTGAAGCTCAGACGTTAAAGCTGTACGGCAAGGATCGAGTCGAACAAGTATTCAGGAAATGTGGTGTCGACGCGGTCCTGCACGGACACACGCACATCGAAGGGATTTACTCAAGATCCGGAATAATGTTTTCCAGCGCTTCGCTAAATCGGGTTAGAGACGGGGCCGATGTCGATGATCCCGTGGCCAAAAGCCAGCTCGGATTCAACGAGATTTCGGTCTCGAGCGAGGGAACGATTATGGTTAGCAAACGCCGCGTGATAGTTCAACCGAAAGGGACCTCCTCGCGGGCGCTCGATAAAAAGATCTACAGGTAGTAATCCCGGAGATTTCTCCCGGCGACTTCCTCCCCCATAACTCCCCATGCCAGCATATTCGGCATCGCGAAAAAGGACTCCTTACACTTAGCGCAAAGGATGTCTTTGCTTCATGAGTTGCTTTAGAAATTTACCGCCAGTTGCAGCTGGGTTTGGTATCCCATGTCCATTGGAAGCGGCGTCACGGCAACGTGGGCCTGGATCGCCTTGTTATGAACGTGGGCCGCGATCGCAGCTTCAAGCGCTGACGCGAAATGGTTGAGAAGCACGAACTCAAGCGCGTTGGTTGCGACCCTGAAAAGACTGTTCGCCTTGCCGCGAGCATCCATGTAATAACCGCTGTTCGTAGTAGCGTAATCCATGAATGCCGTGAAGTTGGTGTTCCCCTTTCCGTAAGGCGAATCATCCCACCGCTGCCTGAACTGCGGATATTTCC
>JAJYGB010000120.1:0-461 GCA_021785235.1 Bacteroidota bacterium | reverse complement strand
GATAGGTGGCGCTCCCTGCTGGCCATTTTGCAGCCAAAGGGCGTAAGGTGAATCAACCCAACCCTGCCTGAACTGCGGGTACTTCCCGATCAATTCGTAATACTCAAAATTTCCGTGAGGGAAAAGTTGATGGGTAAAATAACCGCCCATCGCCCCCTCGATCTGGTTAAGGGCGTACCAGTTTACTTGTGTCCATGGCGCCGCCGTGGCGCTTATGGTATTCGGCAGGAGCTGACCAATCCAGTTAGATATAACCTGCTGCCCCTGTGGGGTTGTACCGTTATATTGTTCCAGAGTAACGTAGTTATTCTTTATCCATTGAGCATACCTGACAACACTGTAGTGCGCGTTTTGGTAGTTATCGGCTGCGGTGCCATCCGCATACCTCATATAGAAGCTCTCCTGGTTATTTCCTTTCGTGGTCCAGATGAAATCTACCGCCCATGCCGCGGCCTCGAGAG
>JAJYGB010000048.1 GCA_021785235.1 Bacteroidota bacterium | reverse complement strand
AAACCCAATCTGGCGATTCTTATAAATCCGCTGCACAATGGATATAGAGTCGCGGCAGATAGTACTGGCCCACTTAGAAGTATTCCGTCATGTTGAACTCGGTTCAACATCTGGTTTTAGACCCCGAAACAAGCCTGACCTGGAGCGTATCAGTCTAGGGTCCGGGGTGACGTGTGAATTGTAATTGGGCCTCTACCCGGCAGATCCTCAATTTCGCCGGAATCCGCAGCCGAGATATTTCTCAATCGTTGGAATCCATGGCTATAGTTTGTTTCGTCGTCAGGAGATTCACGAAGATAACCGGTCTGCGCGCGGGCCTCAACACCTCTGACAAAAGGTAAAAGCTCAGTCAGTCCGTTCATTCATTAGATTTTTCAAATTGCCTGCCGCATATGCTTTCACAGCATCTTCAATCGCGTGCATATCGGTCAGAATCACGTCAAGACCTGCTTCCCTGAAATTCTCATAAGCACCGCTTCCCATTCCACCTGCAATCAGAACCTGGCAGTCGCTTATCTCCTGTGCCATAGCTGCATGTGACATCCTGGCTTCAGGCCCGTAACCATGCCTGCCTCTTTCATCAACGTCGCTGCCGTGCTGAGGGCCCTGCGGCGCAAAATGTCCTGTTCTACGCTCCCTGAGTTCGCGCGATTTCACTTCGTGGTTTTCAACCGTCATGATTGAGTAATAGGGCGATCTGCCAAAATGCTGGCTGATCGTTTTCCCATCGAGTGTTACTACTGCAATTTTCATTTTCGTTTTCCTTTACTCGAACATTTGCTGGTTTTGTTTGAACCAATCGCTCATGATTTGGTTTGACAGGGCCATTAGATCAAACACCCTTTTATCTGCAATATTGAAATAGACAAAGATGCCTTCTCTCCTCGCCGAGACTATCCCGACACCACGGAGCAGCATGAGGTGTCTGGAAACCACAGACACATCGATTTCGAGAGCCTTGGTAAAGTCGGAAAGAGTCTTCTCCCCGCCCTTCAGGAGCTCAAGTATCCTCACTCGCTGGTCGCTGGCAAGCGCCATGAAAAAGCGGCTCCTCGGGTCCATCATCGATCCCATCATTCGACCGCCCATCCCGCGCATTCCTCTCATACCTCTCGGCATCGTTCCTCCACATAATTGTGTAATTGCATCATTGTGCAATAATGTAGGCACCGGAGCATTTTGTTTCAAACCAGATCCTGGTATCCTGGCCCTGTCATGAAGCAGAGCACCGACTGTCGTTTGAAAGTGCATTGCTTGCATGAAACTTCAACGGGGAATCACCCCGCCGGCTCCACAAGGCAGAAGAAGGAGCCTGTGTTGCGGTTGCGGATGATTGCTCAAAGAGTCGGAATAGAGACTTGAGATTGAGCGCGGTGGGGCGTGAGGACGCATTCACACGGAGACGCGAAAATTTAACCGGCTACGAACATGCAACGCATTCAAACGGATCGCCATGGAATGCCTAAGTCATTAGTTGAGGCCACTTTCAGATCGGAAAATTCGGCGCGAATCAGTCAAGAAGACTATCGCTCTATTCTAAAGTGTCGTGAACGTTCCCGAATAGCAGTTGGGGATCCTCAAGGGTGTGAATGGACTCTGCTTTCTTGTCGGAGACTAAACTTGATCATTAATAACGTTCTTTGGTTGAAGCACTTCACCGGTTCCAGATGGACATCGACTCGGTATCGAAGAAATCGGGCCGTGCCAGGTTAGTCTCGCATATAGCCATTGAATCAAGAGCCGGGTGAATCGTCTGATTCCATCGTTCGCATATTGGCACACTCACCCGCCTTCAGGGGCGCCTTGAAGCGCCCCCAAGGTCATTTACATTTTACCCTTCAGTATCTGCCAACGAAGATTGTCCCGATGAGCTCTCACTTCTTAGGATAGTTGAACGCCTTGATGGGATACGGCGGTGGCGGCGGAGTCGTTACCGGGTGTTCTTTAATCTCCGTCATGAGATATTTTACCGCCTCCTGCAGCTGGGCGTCGTGTCCTTCAAAAGTCTCGTGCGGAGTATCGTCGACGACAATATCTGGATTGACACCGTGGCCTTCGATCAGCCAATGTCCACCCGGACCGTACACGCCGAGTTCGGCAGCTGAAGCGATCCCGCCGTCGAGGAGCCCGTTGTCGAATGACAGCCAGATCTCGCCGCCCCAAGTCCGCATGCCGATTACCTTGCCGAGATGCAGCCGCTTGAAGCCTTCGGTGAAGGCTTCGCCGTCCGAGGCAGTGAACTGGTTGCAGATGACCACGATGTGTCCGCGAAATGCGTACTGCATGTTCCAGAACGGCTTCTCGTCGCGCGGCTTCCAATACATCCAGGCTTTGCGTATGAGCTTCTCCAGGATCCAACTGTCGATGTCCCCGCCGCGATTGTCGCGCACGTCGATAATCAATCCTTCGCGGTTGAATACGGGGTAGAAGTCCCGCACCCACTGAGAAAAGTCGGAGCTTCCCATCGCACGAAGGTGGACATAACCGATCTCGCCGTGACTCTCCGTATCGACTATCATCCTTCTATCGTATTCCCACTGGCTGTAGCGCAGATTGGCAAACTGGTCCTGTGAAATAGGGACCACAACCTGTTTGAATCCTTTTCCCGTCTTGCGGGATTTCAGGTTGAGGAGGACCTGCCGGCCCACCTGCTTTTCCAGAAGCTTGTCTGGTGAAGGGACGGAAAGAGTCGGAACACCGTTGATGGCAGTAATCACATCTCCTTCGGCGATACCGAGACCCGGCTTGGCAAGCGGAGAAACGATCTTAAGATAATCGGGATCCGCCCGATAGATGTGTTTGATCTTATAACCACCGGCAGCTTCGTCGCGTGTGAGTATCGCACCAAGCGAACCGACAGAAATATCGTAGGTCGGCTTCCTGATGTCTCCTCCGACAACGAAAGTGTGAAGCGCGGAGAGCTCGCCCACAATTTGTCCGATCAGATCGTTGAGCTCTTCACGGTCGGTTATGCGACTGACGAGCGGGAGATATCTTTTCAATGTCGCCTCATAGTTCACCCCTTGAAGATTCGGATCGTAGAAGTAGTCCCTTTCAAGCCGCCAGGCATCGATGAACATCTGGCGCCATTCCTCCTTGGGATTGAACGAAAATGTCCAATTCTTCAGATTCACTGCGTCTTTCTGAAGCTCGGCCGGCGGATTTGCCGACGCGTCGACCACGTGTATCTCATTCCCTTTCGTCGCCATAAGCTTCTTGCCGTTGTCGGAAAGCTCGTAGCGGCCAACCCCCCCGATCAAGGTCTTTGCAGAAACGTCTTTGTTTCGTAACGCAATGGCTTCCAGCTTCGGCTTCTCGCTCGCTATTCCCGGACCTTCAACCATGAATAGTGCCTTGTCGTTCATAGAGAGGTGTTCATATCTACCTGCTGGAACAGGAACCTGGTAAGTCCTCGACTGAATTCCCGAAAAATCTATGGCGACGTGTGACGCCTTGGACTTTCCTTTCTTCTTGGCTGCTTCCGTCTTGCCCGCGGTGGACTTGGAGGTATCAGTAAGCTCATTCGGCGGCGCGAACGGAAATTTCTCTCCTTCCTTCAGCGCAATGGCATAAATGTCAGTCGTCTTGTCGAAGAACGGTTCAGGCTGATATGGCCCCCACGGACTGCCGACCGTCGAGTGAAACGTCCTGTCCGACAGGAAATAGAGCCACTTCCCATCCGGGCTCCAGGCGGGGCTATAGCTGTTTACCCGTTCGTCGGTCAGCGTGTAACTCGAATCATTCGATAGGCTATAGACCGTTAGCTGCTCGTATGTGTTCGGGTCCGGTTTCGTGTACGCGATCCATCTGCTGTCAGGGGACCAGGTCAGGTTGCCGAAGCCGCCCCACTCGGAGGTGGCTGCGACAGTGAGCTTCTTCTCAGCGACGTCGAACACGAGAAGCCGATGACGTCTATCGGTATAAGCAAGATACTTCCCGTCAGGTGAGGGAATGCCCTCGTTCCTGAATCCTTTACCTTCATGCGTGAGCTGTTCTCCTTTTCCGAGACCGTTTGCCGGATATGTCCAGAATTCCTGGTACCCGCTTTCGTCGGACTGTAGCTCGAGTGTTTTGCCGTCAGGCATGAAACGCGCATTGCGGTAGCGTACCCCGCTCTTCCTTGTTACCTCTACGAGCCGTCCTTCTGAAACGGGAGCCACAAAGACTTCGCCACGTGCCGTCAGGACTACATGATTTCCTTTCGGAGATATGTGCACTGCGGTCAAATACTTCATCGGGTGTTTTACCCATTGTGTCACTTCCTGGTCGAAATCAGAAGAGAGCTCTATCGGCACAAGCCTATCCTTCTTCGAAGCGATATTGTAGACATAAATATCAGCACCTTCATGGTACGCTATCCTTCCGTCCGACAGCGACGGCGAGCTGATGTCGAAACCGGAATGAAACGTTTCCTGGCGCGGCTCCTTGCCGTCCATGTTCATCGACCATATGTTCATTGTACCGTCCCTGTCACTGGCGAAATAGACGCGTCCCTTCCAGAGCATCGGGTCTTTACTTGTGCCTGCGTAGTCGGCGGTAAGCGGAGTTGCCTCGGGCTGGCCGTTAATATAACGCCAGATGTTCTGCGCCGTACCTCCTTTGTACCTCTTCGTATGGCTTCCCTGGAACGGGAACCGGGTGAAGAAAAGTGTGTCGCCCGATTCGGTGTAGACTCCAGTGCTCGCCTGTGCCAGCGGAATCAGAGTCTTCTCACCGGTCTTGAGATCGATTGCGGCAAGCTGCCTGTTTGGGAGTGTCGAATAGTAGCTCGTGCTGTAAATGACTTTTCCGTCCGGCGTCCATCCGACAACTATCGCGACTTCGCCTTCGTATGTCCTTCTGACAGGAAGTCCTCCGTCAACAGGCATTGTATAAACTTCAGTCGGGCC
>JAJYGB010000218.1 GCA_021785235.1 Bacteroidota bacterium | reverse complement strand
GTGGTCGATAGGCATACCTCCGCGCCGTTGAGTCTTCCGAAAGTGTCCTCCGGGCCGCCGAGGCAGGCGCCGCAGCTGGCGTGGCCGATTCTGCATCCTGCTTCCTCGAATATCTGGATGAGCGTTTTCCCGCCGATCTTGTTCTCACGCAAACCCCTTGCAACATCGGTAGTTGCGGGGACGATAAACGTATCGACGGCGGTCTTCCTGCCGTTGAGAATTCTGGCGGCCGCCTTGAAATCGGTCAGCTTGCCACCGGTGCATGAGCCGATATAGACTCTATCGACTTTTACGCCGGAAAGGTTCTCGGCTGTATCGACGTTCTCGGGGGAGTGGGGCTTAGCGACGAGCGGGGTGAGCTTCGAAGCGTCATATTTCTTTTCGAACGAGAATTTGGCGTCAGGATCGTTCTGAACCGGGGTGAAGGCCTTGTCGCTCCTCGCCTTGACGTACTTCATGGTTTCATCGTCCGGAGCGATGACACCGTTCTTCCCGCCGGCTTCTATGACCATATTGCACAGGGTCATGCGTTCCTCGATATTCAGGCTATGAACGGCGCCCCCGGCAAATTCCATTGCGGCGTATGAAGCGCCGTCGACGCCGATGTCGCCGATGATCCTGAGGATCAGGTCTTTAGCCATCAGGTAATCCGGCATCTCGCCGTCGAACACGAAACGCATTGTCTCCGGAACTTTAACCCACAATTTGCCGGTGCCGAGTATAAAAGCGGCATCGGTGTTTCCGATGCCTGTCGCGAATTCGCCGAATGCGCCCGCGGTGCATGTGTGCGAATCTGTGCCGAACAGGACTTCGCCGGGCCTTGTGTAGCCCTCCTCCGGGAGAGCAACGTGACAGACACCTTTATAATCAGGAGTGCCGACGTCGTAGAAATGTTCTATCTGCTGGTCCTTCACGAAATCGCGAAGGAACACCACGTTGCGTTTCGCGTGCTGGTCTTCCGTGAAGATATAATGATCGGGAATCACGACAACTTTGTCCCGGTCCCAGATCTTCGCGTCGTCGCCGAACTCCTTCCTGAAAATCGAGATTGTGCCTGGTCCCGTCACGTCGTGCGTCATCAGGACGTCGACGTCGATCCAGACGTTCTCGCCCGGAACAACTTTATCTCTGCCGGAATGCCCGGCAAGAATTTTTTCTGTGATTGTCATTCCCATCTTAAATGTCGCTTTCTGATTTTGTGCTTTCTGAATATTGTTCTTTTTATTGTGCAGAATCTGCAACCCAATTAGTATAAGCTCCAAATGCCAATATCCAAGTTCCAAATGCCGCTTCGCGCAGGTTTGGCTGCGGGGCGGCATCCTGCATTTCCGAATTTGCAATAATGGAGCGGGACAAAAACAAAATTCCAATAGCAAAGTTAAAAAGATCCGCTGGATTGGAACTTGTGTCTTTTGCCGTTAGCACTTGTTTGGAGCTTTGTGTTTGGAAATTGGAACTTGTCATTAGGAAGAATTCCATGATTAGTTTCACAACCGTGGTGAATACAAAATGGAAATTAATTAAAAGGCGGCGAACTACACCGCGTTCGCCTGGTTTTTTATCATCAACTCTTCCGACGATTTTGCCGACTTCGCGGAGAGCGCGCGGTTGACCGCCTGCAGGTACGCTTCGACGCTTCCCGTGACGATATCCGTGCTCGCGGCGTGGCCTGTAAAGACAACGTCGTTGAAAATAACCTTGACGAACACCTCTCCGACTGCGTCCCCGCCCCATGTGACCGACTTGATCGTGTAATCCGCGAGCTGGCCGCTCATGTGCGTGATCCGCTCGACTGCATTGTAGGCAGCGTCGACCGGGCCGTCCCCGGTGGCAGAGTCTACATACGTCTCTTTCCCGTCGGTCAGCTCGATGACCGCCGTGGACTTGACTCCTGTTCCCGTCATCACCTGGAGGCTCGAGAGGGTGTAGCTCGATTCGTCGTTTTCAAATTTGTTGTTGAGTATCGCCATCAGATCCTCATCGAGAATTTCCTTCTTCTTGTCGGCGAGGCGTGTAAACTCGGTGTAGACGTTATCCAGCTCCTCCGCGGTAAGGGTATATCCAAGCTCCTCAAATCTTTTCTTGAGGGCATGCCTGCCCGAATGCTTGCCGAGGACTAGGGTGGAGTGCTTGATGCCCACCGACTCCGGTGTCATTATTTCGTAAGTCATCCTGCTCTTTATGATTCCGTCCTGGTGGATTCCCGCCTCGTGGGAAAACGCGTTCGCGCCGACTATCGCCTTGTTTCGCTGCACCATCATGCCGGTGAGAGTCGAAAGGAGCCGGCTCGACTTGTATATCTCTTCGGTGTCCACGTCGCATTGGAAAGGGAGGACGTCCGGCCGTGTCCTCAGGGTCATCACGAATTCCTCGAGGGACGCGTTCCCAGCCCGCTCACCGATGCCATTGACCGTGCATTCCACCTGTCTCGCGCCGTTCAGGATCGCGGCAACCGAGTTCGACACCGCGAGGCCGAGGTCGTTATGGCAGTGGACGCTGAGGATGGCCTTATCGATATTCTTCACCCGTTCCCGGATGGTTCTGATCATGCTGCCGTATTCCTGGGGAACGGAGTATCCGACCGTGTCGGGGAGATTCACGACGGTCGCGCCGGCCTCGATCACGGCTTCGATGATCTGGCAGAGGTAGTCGATGTCGCTTCTGCTGGCGTCCTCGCAGCTGAACTCGACGTCTGGTGTCAGCTTCTTCGCATGGGCGACCGCATTCACGGACTGTTCCAGTACCTGTTCCCTGGTCTTGTTGAGCTTGTGCTTCAGATGTATGTCGCTCGTGGCGATGAACGTGTGGATCCGTGGCTTTGCGGCGTACTGTAGCGCCTCGAACGCGCGGTCAATGTCGATCTTAGTCGCTCTCGAGAGGCCTGCAATGGTACAGCTCTTGACGACCTTTGATATTTCCCTGACTGCCTCAAAGTCACCTTCAGACGCGATAGGGAAGCCTGCCTCTATGACATCGACATTCAACGCCTCCAGCTGTCTCGCCATCTTCAGCTTCTCCTTCGTGTTCATGCTGCATCCGGGAGATTGCTCGCCGTCGCGCAGTGTCGTGTCGAAAATATATATCTTGTACTTCATTTTCTCTTATCCCTTCGGTTTTTCTCGTCGCTTTGTGGCCGCGAAGAAATAGCACGTTCCCGCGTGCTGAAACGCGCTTCGGCGCGCGAGCCCAGATAACACGGAACCGACAGATGTACACGGATACTTTTTTTCGCCGTCCGTTGTTCCGTGCGAATCCGTTCTGTCAGCGTCATAAGTGTTCTGTTTTCTCACTGGAACATGCTGTTGATCGCGTCGGTAATGTCGTTGTTTGCTTTCAGCTGGCGAAGGTGCTTCTCAATCTGGAGGTAGTGCTCGTATTTCTGACTGGCGAGTGAGCGGAACAGCTTTTTCGTCTCGACGTCTTCTGATACCTCAGCGTGATCGTTGTACCGCTTGATGGTCTCCATCTCGTTGTTCAACGCTTTCTCAAGCAATTCAATGCGTGTCTGGGCTTTCATTTTGCGACCTCCAACTGTCTTTCGTTGCTTTTAATCTTATCGTTATCTTTCATCATCTTATAAACTATCGAATCAACAAGCGCCTTCCAGCTTGCTTCAATGATATTTTCCGAAACTCCGACGGTGCTCCAGTCGGAATCGCCGTCGGTGGTTTCGATGAGGACTCTCACCTTCGCGCTCGTTCCTTCGCCGGCGTCCACGACTCTCACCTTGTAATCGGAAAGTTTCGTTTCGGCAAGCTGCGGGTAGAACTGCAGGAGCGCCTTCCGGAGCGCGTTGTCCAGCGCGTTGACCGGGCCGTTACCCTCGGCGGCGGTGTGTTCGATCCTGTCGCCGACGCGCAGTTTGATCACAGCCTCGGTGTGCGCAAGTCCGGCGTTGTCGTTCTTCTCAATGATTATATGGAGAGCTTCGAGCGCGAAAGGTATCTCAACTTCTCCCGTGTCTTTTCTCATCAGGATTTCCAGCGAAGCGTCGGCGTCCTCATAGACGTATCCCTGGCTCTCCAGCGCCTTCAGCTCGCTCACTATGGAGGAAGCCTTGCCGTTGTCGCCGATCTTTATGCCGAGCTGTTCCGCCTTGTACAGAACGTTACTCTTTCCGGAGAGGTCGCTCACGAGTACCCTGCGCGAGTTTCCTACGACCTCCGGTTCGATGTGTTCGTACGTGCGCGCCGATTTCATGACCGCGCTCACGTGAACGCCTCCTTTATGAGCGAAAGCGCTCTGACCGACGTAGGGAAGGTTCTTCCGCGGCTGAAGGTTCGCCACCTCGCTGACGAATCTTGAAAGCTCCGTGAGTTTTTTCAGCTTCGCGGCTGGGAGGACGGCGATTTTCATCTTCAGCTGGAGGTTGGGGATGATCGAGCAAAGGTTCGCGTTACCGCACCTTTCGCCAAAACCGTTTATGGTGCCCTGGACCTGGACCGCGCCGACCCTGACTGCCGCGAGCGAATTTGCCACCGCCAGCTCGGAATCGTTGTGCGCGTGGATGCCGACCGGGATCTTCACCGCGTCGGCCGCCGTCTTGACGATCCTCTCTACTTCATGGGGAAGGCTCCCGCCGTTGGTATCGCAGAGGACTATGAAGTCCGCGCCCCCGGCCTCGGCCGCTTTGATCGTCTTGATCGCGTATTCCGGGTTTGACTTGTAGCCGTCGAAGAAATGCTCGGCATCGTAGATCACTTCCTTGCCGTTGTCCTTGAGGTACTTCACGGTTTCCGAGATGATCTGGAGATTCCGTTCGGGAGTCGTGCCGAGCGCCTCGGTCACATGCATATCCCACGATTTACCGAATATCGTCACGACGGGGGTAGCTGCCCGGAGCAACTGGTTAACGTTCTCGTCCTTCTCGGGGGAGGAAGACGCCTTACACGTGCTCAGATC
>JAJYGB010000159.1 GCA_021785235.1 Bacteroidota bacterium | reverse complement strand
TGTCGATCGAAGCGCGGTGCAATATGAACGGCGCGCGCTGCCCCTCGCACGAGATACCGTTCTTTTCCAGCATGACCACGAGCTCTTTACGCGTCAGCTGACCGCCGCCTTTGAGGAATTTCGTGAGGAGTGTCTCGGCTTTCCGGAACGTCCTTTCGTCCAGCCCGAGTTCATCGTAGCGACGAGTGAGTCCCGCGATCAGGCCCGGGGCGAGAAGACGGAGCATCCAGTCGATGTCCGTTCCCGCGAGAAAGTGCAGCGTCCCCCGCATCGCCCAGGTTCTGACTATCTGCCTTTCAGATATCGCTTTCCGGATGTCGCTTATCGTGGAGCCGGGGATTCTCAATCCGATGGACCACTCTCCGCCAGCGTAATCCTGAGCCTGGATAGCTCCGAGAATCTTCACAACTTCATGTGGAGCCTTCGTGCTATCGCCCGACAGTAGCTGATTTACGAGCCGCCTCCGCAAAACATTGATATTTGTCATGAAGTTCTTCTCATGTCAAAATCGGGCCATCCTCAGGTCAAGGTGTGTTCGTACAAGTCGATTGCCGGTTAGCGCGTTGAGATTTGTTTGGAGCTTGGCGTTTGATTGTTGGAGCTTTCTTACTTGACCGCCGCGAACGATATCGCGTCCGCCGACCACTCGGGCGAGCTTTCGATAGCGTCCATTATGGAATCCGGATCGGAGACCACCGTCCACATTTTCCTGTGAGCCTCCGACATGAAGTTTTCTTTTATACTCTTCTCAAGCATTTCTATAAGCGGGTTGTAATAGTTGTTGATATTCATGATGACGATAGGCTTCGTGTAAAGGCCGAGCCGTTTCATGGAGATAGCCTCAAGGAGCTCCTCGAACGTGCCGCTCCCGCCGGGAAGCGCGATCACGGCGTCGGTGCCTTCGAGAAGCATCTTCTTTCGCTCGTGCATGTCGGCAACGACGTGTATCTCTTCCAGCTCCTTGTGCTGCCATTCGACTTCCGTCATGAATTTCGGAATTATCCCCACGACGTGCCCGCCGCCACTGATCGCCGTATCCGCGATGCGGCCCATCAAACCTGCCGCCCCGCCTCCGTAAACGATGGTCACATCGTGAGAGACAAGCTGGACGGCGAGTCGCTCCGCCGCCTCGAAATATGTTTCATGTATCTTACTGCTCGAAGCGCAATAAACGCATATTCTTTTCATGGGTCTTTGCCCGAATTCAATTAAAGATTTTGACAATTGTATGCATGAATATAGCGGATATACCTTTTCTCTTCACTTAAGAATGAGTTAATGTTTCGTTATCAATTTCGGCCTGCGACCTGTCTGCAAATTCGACAGAATAATATTTTCCAACGATCACCGATATCGGGACACCTATGCAGAAAACAACGTACAGAACCGCAAGCGTCGTTTGAACGGGGCGGAAAGGTATGTGAGGCACGCCGCTCAAAGGGAGGACCACTAAATTCATGGCCGTCCATACGACGAGCCCGTAGATAATTCCGGTCACGAACCTGTTCCGATGAAAAGCCATCAGCCTTGGATAGACAAAGTAGAAGATGAGAGTCCATATCAGCGCGATCGTGTAATGAAAAAGGAGACCCAGAATCGCCATCAAGAGCCCGCCTGAGAACGCGCTCCTTCCGAAGACGCCGCTAGCTATGAACTGGTACAGTATCGTCAGCCTACCGCCTTGGGTGAATAGATAATTCAACGTGGCCGCGGTTATATCCAGCGTCGCAGCAACCAGCCACGCGGCAAATATTGCCTTTAGTGCCGAACGTCTTCTGATGTCGCTTCTCGACTCTGTCTCTTGTTCTGACATGACGGCTTAATCCTCATTGATTGTACTGTAATAAAATTCCTGATCAGGGCACTTTCGCCGATCAGGACGGTATCCACCGTACTCTCTTCTCATTCGTGCGAATAATATTTGCCTATGATTGTCGAGACAGGCGTTCCGATTGTGAAGATGAGTATCACAGTATCTATCGCGAAATGGAGAATATTCAACGGTTGACTGCTGTGGGGCACATTGCTGAGAGGGAGCACCACGAAAGTCATGGCGCATGAAACGAAGACTCCGTACAAACCAGCGTTAACAAAAGGATTTCTCAAGACCTTTCTTACAAACGGAAAAACAAAATAGAAGAAGCATGTCCATATCAGCGTGATAAGATAGTGTAAAGCCAGCCCGAGCAATGCCGTTCCCATCCCGCCCGAAAATGCCGACGGACCGAGGACGCCGCTTGCGATTCCCTGATAAAGGGCGGTCAATTTGAGTCCGTAAGCTAGCGGGTAGTAAATCGAAGCAACCGTAATATCGAGGGTCCCGGCAACAAGCCAGGCGGAAAGTATTGGCTTGAATGAACGCCTCGACTTGGGCTGAGACAAAACTGACGTTTCCGGATCATGATTCATATGGAGAGGTTCCTTCCGTCATGTTGTAAGGCCTGCAGACGAGCATGAGAGAGTCCCAATTGCCGGGCGGCTCAACCCGCAAGAGTCTTCTCGATTCGGCGGTCGGGGACAAGCCACATTACCGCGACCGCGACATAGAGCGCGCACGCTATCCATCTGCTCAGAGCGCAGGAGGCTACGGCGGCAAGATAAAGCACGATGGATATTTTCCCTTTGAAGTCGCTTCCGAGAGCAACCGCGATAACGGAATCCCTACCGTGCAGCGCGACCAGCGTCTTCGCGAGCATGAAGTACGCAATGGCGGCAAACAACAGGATGATGCCGTAGGCCGCGACAGGCCACACCGCGAAGTTGTTCTCGCCCATCCACGCCGTTCCGAACGGGAAGAGAGAAAGCCAGAAAAGAAGATGCAGATTTGCCCAAAGCACGCGCCCGTTGACGCGCGCGACCGCCTGGAGCATGTGATGGTGATTGTTCCAATAAATACCCAGGTTGATGAAGCTTAGGATGTAACTGAGGAAAACAGGTATGAGTGGCACGAGTGAACCCGGGCTACTCCCGCGTGGCACGGCGAGTGCGAGCACCATGATGGTTATAATGATCGCCAGAACCCCGTCGCTGAAAGCCTCCATTCTCCCTTTGCTCATGCTTTTCACTTCTCCGATCGTCGTGAAAGCTTGGGTCCGGTTTCGGTCAACTGGGTTATCGGATCATCGGCTGAATTACAAGCGCGCGGTGAGAACATTTCGGTTCCGGATTCTTCTCTTTTTTCTACTGCTGATTAATAGCAAACCATCAAAGAGTCTAACGATTAATGTTGCATATGGCGTTCCCCATCGCGCGTGATGAGATGGTCTTCGAAAGAATGGAAACTGATGCCTTTACAGGCGAGATACGGTAGACGCGCGTTCTGTTTCAGCGCCGGGTCTTTTCTTATTCCAACTATATCATATTAGTTACTGTGAGTTCGTCCGCTTCGAGATGATCTACATTTCTTTTCAGCGTGGTGGCATTCTCAAGCTCCCTGACGAACCAGCGCCTGCTTAACAGGTTTCTATCCACGACAGATCGCAGCCACTTCTCTTCCTTGTAGTCGAGCATGCCATCCGAGAGTGCGACCGCCAGGCTGTCTTTTACGAACATCATCGCGAGCTCCCTCGAAGAAAATTGCGGCGGAGTGTCTTCGATATATTTGTTCGAGATGATTTCTCTTATCGCGGTTTCGCAGAACTCTTTCTCAAACCCGAGTTTCTTGCCGATGCGGGAAATCATTGCCGCCTCCGCATCCGTGACCTTGCGATCCTTTCTGATGAGAAGGAGCAGCCCTTTGAAGTAGTTGCTCGCGTCCATCACGTTGATTTCCACGATGCACCTCCGGCGCGGATATTTATAGAGAGTCTCAAACCGTGGAATGTTACTGACAGCGTGGTCGAAAGTCAAGATAATGAAGACAACATGGACCAGTCTCCGGCCGGCAGTGGAGGAGGTTGAGTCCCTGTTATGCATATCACACCGCCGTCGAGCGTCGACTTGCGATAAGTAACATCAAAGGGTAACTTTTTGGGCAGCAAACAGGGAGGATAAGACGATGAAGAAGTCGTGCATATCGTCGATAGCCCTTTTGGTGGGGCTTTTTTCGGGCCTCGGATATGCCCAGCAATCTAATGATTTTAACCTCGATCTGTACAGGCAATTCCTCGAGTCGCACAGCAGCATGACAGCCGGCCAGCTCCTGGCTCTTCATGACGCCGGAAAGTTCCGAGCTGACGTCGGTACCAATGTCTTCGCGTCGGCCTATTTCGACAGCGTGAAGCTGAAGTACAATCTCACCGGAGACGAAATATCTCTTCTCGAGAAGAACGGCTTTGTCGTTACCGAGAGATTGAGCAAACACTCGTTCGGGGCGGCGTTCGCCGACGTGTACCATAAGGATGTACCCGTTTTTATTTCGACGGATGCGATATTGCATTCAATTCATATGGCATACGACGCGATTTTGATGAGCGTCGAGGAGAAGACGCTCGTACCGGAGCTCGATTCGCTCCTCGCCGCGATGCACATGCAGCTCCCACTCCTGGCCATGAAATATGCCGCTTATCCTGAAATGAAGACGATGTTGCGTGACGTGGACGTCTACCTTACCGTTCCCCGTTGGCTTCTTGACGGCTCAGCATCTCCAGTCTTTGCCGAGAACTTGTCGCTCGTGGACTCTCTGCTTCAGTTCGTCTCGGAGCAGAAAGTTGTGACATATCCTCTCTTCTCCTCCACGCCTCGGAAAATAGATTTCAGCCAGTTTACCCCGCGCGGTCATTATACCCAGAGTCTGGAGTTGACGCGATATTTCAAGGCGATGATATGGCTCGGCCGGATAGAATTGTATCTGACTTCGCCGAAGTCGTGGGATGACCGGCAGACAGATGCCGACATACAAAGAGAGACCATCGACGCGCTTCTCGTCAAAGAGCTGGCGGAAGCAGGCAATACAGTTTCGGGCCTC
>JAJYGB010000652.1 GCA_021785235.1 Bacteroidota bacterium | reverse complement strand
GATCACTATGCCGTCGGCGTGACGCGGCGACGCGACGAAATCTATACCGAACCTCCCCATGTCGAAGTTGACGTTGCTGCAGGCGTTCAGCTCCATTTCACAACCGTTGCAGCCCCCGGCCGACACTTGCCGCAGCTTCAGCGACCGCCCGAACAACCTGTAAATCTCTTCTTTAGATTCGATCGCTTCTTCGACAAAAATGTCGTATCCGGATCCCGCAGATACGATCAAATGATTTCTTTCGGAGGAGCCGGTCTTGTGCTTGTTCGTAAACTTAATTGCGCCGGCCGAAACCCTCTCGCATTCGCCGCAGAAAACACATTTCCCGAGATCGATCGACAACGGATTCTTCGCGATCGCGCCTGTAGGACAAACATCCATGACTTTCTGCCAATCGTCCGTATACTTCGACTCATCGATGACGGGAAACCCGCGGTGCGTCTCCATCAACTCCGCATTTCTCACGTCCGGAATCGCCTGGCTGCCATGTCTTTTCCTGAGTCTGAGTAAGTCTAGCATTTCACGTCCGGCACTTTCCTATAAATCAAATCCGCAATATGACAGGTTGAAACTCTTGTTGCAGAGGGGGAAATCCGAGATCCCCTCGCCGCGCACCGCGAGCGATAACGCGAACCAATTGTTGAACGACGGGTCCTTTATCTTCACCTTCCTGATCCTTCCGTTTCCGTCCGTCATCACAATGTGCGCGATCTCCCCGCGCCATCCCTCGGTCAACGAAACCACGAAGCTGTTTTTATTGAGTTTGCCTGGATTCCTCTTCACCTCTCCGTCGGAGAAATTCGCCAGCTGGTCCCTGATTATTTTTATCGATTGCTGGATCTCGACGAATCGGATGTAAGCCCGCGCGAACACGTCGCCACTGGCAAGCGTAAGCTTATGGACCGGTATGAGTTCAAATCCGCCGAAAGGATGGTCAGAACGGACATCGACAGCCACGCCGCTCGCGCGAGCCGCAGGGCCGACCATCCCGATCGCGGCCGCCGTTTCTTTCTTCACTACGCCGGCCTTCTCAAACCTTTCCAGGACGGAGGCCGAGGAAAAGAGGACTTCCGCGGCCAGCGCGACATCCTCATCAAGCTGATCTATCACCGCGGAGATCTTATCACGCAAAGGCGGCGTGATGTCGAAACCAACTCCACCGAGTTCCATTAAGCCGCGGCCGAACCGGTTTCCGCAAACCGACATGGTCGTGTTTATCACTTTCGTCCTCAGCGCGCCGAAGACGGAATTACCCGTGAGATACGCGACATCGCCGGATAACGCCGACAGGTCGCCAAGGTGGACGGCTATCCTCTCCAATTCCAAAGCTATCGTGCGAATGTTCTTCGCCTTGTGAGAAACGTTCGTATCCGAAAGGGACTCGAGGGCACGGATGAAGCCGCCGGCATGGCCGATCACGGTGTCTCCGGCCACCGACTCGGCAAGCTTTTCAAAATAGATTGGCCTGTTTCCATTTTTCACAAACAGCTCTTCGGCACCGCGATGCTGGAAACCCAGCTTGATCTCGAGCTGATATATTTTCTCGCCGTGACATGAGAACCTGAAATGCCCCGGCTCGATAATTCCGGCGTGGATCGGGCCGACACCCACCTCGTGCACCTCTTCACCTTCCATGCTGAAAAACTTGTAAGGCGTCTCTTCGCCGTCGATTCCGGGTATCCCGCTCCGGACAGGCTTCAGCCAGGGATGCCCATCGGGCACAATTCCGAACTGCTCGTAAAATTCTCTCTCAAAAAGATGTGCCGCCGGCACTTCGGGCGTCAATGACGGATACGACTTTCCGCTGCGAAACTTCGACGATGCCACGTAGAGCCTCGATGCGTTGTCATCCGCAAGCACAACGTAGAGAGCGATTCCGTCCCGCGTCTCATCGCCGAAGAACTGTACGAGACGCCGACCGTTGTTAATCCCCGAGATTGTCTGCAGTCTTAGATCCTCGATCGGAAGTAGCGGGATCTCGCCGAGTGGGACTGTCTGTAGATTTTTTGTTTCCACCCAGCTCAATTCAAAACTCCCATATATCTTCCCGCCGCGGAGACCGCAGCGGAGGAGTTGGCCGAAAAGAATCCGGCCGCTTTGTTCATCAGGTCATTCAGCTGGTGGGGCATGTTTATGCCGACAATGAGAAGTATAATCAGCAGCGCGATTTGAGGCGCGTATGCGGAAACGGTAGGTCTTGTCCTGACCGGCTCATCCGGATTTCCATCGCCGAAGGCCATCCTGAAGACCGCGTTGCCCATTCCGAAAGTCACGATCACGAGGAACAAGAAGAAAAGTACGGCAAGCCAGCCTTGCCCGTTCAACCAAAATGCTCTGATGATGAAGAACTTGCTTATGAAAATCGGAAACGGCGGTATGCCGATTATGGAGAGGAGCGACGCAATCCAGAGCCAGCCCGTCACCGGGTCCCGCTTCAATAAGCCGTGGACGTCTTCTATCCTCTTGCTTTCGTAATGGTAGTGGATATTCCCGGATGTCAGGAAGAGCGAAGTCTTCGAAAGCGAATGCGCGAACGTCTGAAGCATCGCCGCGAAGAGTCCCGGCCCGCCAAGGCCGACGCCGATGAACATAATCCCCATGTTCTCAACCGATGAGTATGCCAGCATTCGCTTATAATTTCTTATCCGGAGCATGAAGACCGCGCTGACAAACAACGACAGGAAACCGGTCAGGACAAGTATAAAATTCGAAAACGCCTCCTGATGAGCCCGGATCATGATCTCCTGCACCCTCAGCAAACCGAGGAACGCGGAATTGAGGAGCGTCCCGGAGAGGAGCGCCGAAACCGGCGACGGCGCTTCTGAGTGCGCGTCAGGCAGCCAGGCGTGTATCGGTGCTATGCCTATCTTCGTTCCAAGCCCGACGAATATGAACGCGAACGATAACTTGAGCCAGAATGGATTTATCTGCGACGCGTGGTTGTACAGATCACTGAAGAATAGCGAGCCGACGCTTTCGCTCCCAATCGACAGGAGTATTATTCCGACAAAAGCGAGCGCTATACCGACGGAACATATATAGATGTATTTCCAGGTAGCCTCTAAAGAAGATTTCTTCTTCTCGAAATATATCAAGAGCGCGCTCGTCAGCGTGGTGGCCTCAACGAAGACCCATAGCAGCGCGAGGTGCGTGGCGAGTATGACCCCGCTCATCGCCACCACGAAAAACAGGATTTCAATTACGTAAACGGATTCCTGTTTGGCAGTAAGGTTATGTTCCCGGAAATAAAACAGGCTGTAGACAGACACACCCGCGAAAACCAGCGCCATGATCGCAAAGAAATAGAGCCCGATGCCGTCGAACCGGAAATACTCGAGAAACCAGTTCGGCAGCCAGTACCAATCGATCCCCAGCCACTGCATGAATGCGACGGCGGGTAACAATGCGGCCGAACCGAGAAGAGCAAGGCGGTTTACAAATCTGTTCCTCAGGGCCAGGCTGATCAAGCCCAAAATGAGGGGGACTATCAAGACAAGACTGATCATTCTCAGTCCTTAAGCTCCGTCAAAGAATCCACGTGGCTGCCGTCGTAAATCTCATGAATCTTATTGAAGAAAATCGCGAAGAGATAAATACCGACGAAGAGGTCGAGGAGTACTCCGATATTCACCAGCATCGGGAGCTCGTTTGCCACCGAGAGAGACAGGAGAAAGATCCCGTTTTCAAGCATCATATAGCAGAGGATGTGCGTGATGATCCTCTTGCGGTTCGTTATCAGGAATAGGCTGAGTATGATCATCGCGATCGAGATGCCGAAGTAGAGAGGTTTTATATGGCTCCCGGTCTGTGCCGCCCAGAATGCCGCCACGAAGCCGAAAATGAAAATCGCGCTCGCGATCAGTAGCGAATAGAATTGCGAAATGTACGGCTCGATTTCGCGACCGGTCTCGTTCCTGCGAATGACCGTTAGAAGGAAATACGGAATGATAACAGCTTTCACGACCAGCGTTTCGAATACCAGGAACGCGATGTTCAGCCAGCTCATGTCCTTTATGTCGACCAGCACAAGCAGAAAAAGGAGGAAGCCCTGCGATGCCAGAATCTTCACGTACGCTTCGAGCCGGCTCACCGCGGAGACATAAAGCATCGTCGTGCCCAGGAGAATAATCAGGATGTCGGTCACCTGATCCCTCCGAACAACAAGAAAGCCACGACTGCGAAGGCCGTCAACGATAGAGTCGTCATGAGAAAAAGGAACTGTGGAATATGCGAGATCCTCGAACGAGCTATCAACGATTCGACCGCACCGACAGATATGAACACCAGTGCCAGAATAAGGAAAAACATTGTCAATGCCGGCAAAAACATGAGATAGGCGGGGACAAGGAGGTCGGCCATCAGAATCGCGATTATTGTCATCTTCAACGCGACGGCATATTGAATGAAGGCGAGGTCGGGACCTGAATAATCAAGTACCATCACCTCGTGTATCATCGTCAGTTCGAGGTGGGTATTGGGATCGTCAATAGGCACGCGGCTCCCTTCCGCGAGGAGCATGATGAAAAGCGACACGACAAGGAGGATTTTTATGAGAGGCGTGAAACCGGAAGTCGAACCGATGGCGGCGAAGATCGTATCGAAAGAAACGTGACGAGTCAGCAGGGCGAGCGAGCCGATGACGACAAAGAATGCCGTCTCGACAATCGTTGAATATGTCACCTCCCGGCTCGCACCCATACCCTCGAAGCTGCTTCCCGTATCCAGCGCCGCGATTACGGTGAGAAACTTAGCCAGGCTGAGGACGTAAGCAAACAATACAAAGTCACCCTCGAAATGCACTACCGAGCCAAGTATCGGCAGCGGCACAATCATCAGAGCGAAGAGCACCGCGGCAACGTTTATCGAAGGCGCGATCTTGAAAACAAACGACGTCGTCCCGCTGATA
>JAJYGB010000531.1 GCA_021785235.1 Bacteroidota bacterium | reverse complement strand
TGTTCATGAAACCGTCGAGCGCGATCGTGCATAATGGCGCGCGAGTGAAGTACCCTGCGATGACGAAAGACCTCCATCACGAGACGGAAATCTATTTCGTGATCGGAAAAGAAGGGAAGAACATCCGTAAGGAAGATGCAAGGTCGTACATTACTGCGATGGGAATAGGCCTCGACCTTACTCTCCGCGATTTGCAGACCGAGCTGAAAAACGCTGGCAATCCGTGGCTTATCTCCAAGGGCTTCGACGGCTCCGCGCCCATATCGCAGGCGGTTCCCGTCGACGGTGTGGATTTCAATTCCCTGGAACTCAGCCTGACGGTCAACGGCAAGCCGAGACAGCAGGGGAGCTACAAGAACACGATTTTCAAAATAGAAGAGACAATCGCCTTCATTTCTCAATTGTTCACGCTGGAGCGCGGCGACCTGATATTCACCGGAACACCCGAAGGGGTGGCGAAACTTGTCCCGGGCGACAAGCTTCACGCCGAGCTCATCGGCCACGCATCAATCGACGTCGAGATCGGCTGAGAATGCGCGTCATTTCGGTCGCGATTCCGAAAGGTGGTGAAGGCAAGACGACGACATCGGTCAACCTTGCCGCAAGCCTCGCGGCGACCGAAAAGAAAACTCTTCTGATAGATGCGGATACACTCGGCGCGAGCGGGATCTCCCTCGGCTATACTGCGGACCAGGTGAAGAGCGGCCTATACGACGTTTTCAATTATACTCATTCGTTGAACCGCGTCATTTATAAGACCGAGCTCACTTACCTCGACTTCGTCCCATCGAATATTTCCACCGTGCAGATGGAAGAAAGGCTTCTACGTTTGAGTGAGAACCGCACCGTCATGCGGATTGCGCTGAGAGATATCGAGAAGCAGTATGACTATGTGGTCATCGACTGCCCTCCGACGCTTCGTGGGATAACAACGAACGCTCTTTGTGCCTCCGACTCCGTCATCATACCGATGCGCGCAAGTCATTTCTCGCTCGACGCGGTCATGAGACTCATGCGATATCTCAAATGGATCCGCGAGGTGGCAAACCCGCAGATTTACGTCGAAGGAATTCTTCTGACAATGCATGAACCCAACACAAAGATCGCCGAGATCACCGGCCGTGAGCTGCGTTCGAGGTACTCTAAGTTCCTCTTCAAGATAGTGATCCCGAAGAACTCCACTCTCGCCGAGGCGGCTTTTTACGGGCGGCCGGCTCTCCTTTATAACATTAATTCAAAGGGGGCGCAGGCTTATTTCGAGCTTGCGACAGAAATTCTCGCGAGGGACGCCGCGAAGGACAGGTCACGCGACACAGTCCGGGAAAATTCAGATTCCTACGGGGAATTCTCGGGTTCAAATAAAGGCGACGACGGCAATTCCGCCGGACCTGAAACGAATTGAAGAGACTCGCATTACGATTCACCCCCGTCATCTTTTTGTTCCTGACTGTTGCCGGTGTTTGCAAGAGGCCGTCGGGCGAAGCGAAGAATTCAGCATCGTCCTATCTTTTTCCCACAAACGCCTCCCACATGATCAACTCGGGTTTTGCTGATTACCGCTCCTCCCATTTTCACGGCGGAATAGACATTTCCACCAACGGAAAGATCGGTTACCCCGTGTACGCCTCGAAGTCCGGATACGTTTACCGCGTCTCCGTGTCGCCCTTCGGTTACGGAAAGAGGATAATCCTAAGACACGACGACTCCACGTTCACACTTTACGCCCATCTTTCCGCATTCACTGGAGAGATCGAAAGACTTGTCGACTCTGAACAGCGAATAGAAGGCAAGTATGACGTCGACCTGAGACTGCGGCATGACGCGATCAGGGTAAAGCGAGGAGAGATGATCGCTCGTACGGGCGCTACCGGGGACGGGGGGCCGCATCTTCATTTCGAAGTCCACGACAGCAATTATTCGTTCATAGATCCGCTCGTGTTCAGGTCGCTTGATGTGACGCGTTCCATGAGGCCGAGGATATTCAACGTCGCCGTGAGAGGATTCGAAACGGGGAGGGTACGCATCAGCGGCGTAATAGGAAGGGGAAACTTCTATCGCGCGCGTCAGACCTTCAGGATGACCGAGCCCTTCTACTTCATTATTCATGCGGCGGATTCGTATGGCCGCGGTCGCTTTAAGAGGCCGCCGAAACATATTGAGCTGAAGATTGACGGCAAAGACTACGTCTCCGTCAATCTCACCGAGTTCAAGGCATCCGATTATCTCGACGTCAGGTCGCTCGTCGACACCCGCCTTTCACGCGGGTACAAAACTTATTACAAACTCTGCGTGGACCGTGCCGTTCCATTCACGGTGTTCGCTCCATCATCGCCGCTCAGCGGTTTGATTTACGGTGACCTTCCGAATGGGAAGCACGATTACAAGATCACGGTTAAGGATGAAAACGGCGACAGCTCTTCGGTGACCGGAGCGTTCGTCCTCCAACTGAACGGCCCTAAGGAAAACCCGGCGCCTCCGACGATCTCGTATTTTGCAGAGAAGGATGTCAGCCCGATGCCCGGAGTCGCGCTTCATTTCCCAAAAAATGCTTTTGTGGAGAATGTCGATCTTGAAGTGAAGCGGGTAGCCGACAATGCCTTCAACATCAAATCTGATGGAATGCCGTTGAGAAAAAGGGTCCTGCTCACCTGGAAGGTTGATGACCCTAAGCTTCAACTCTTCCGGCGGGGAAGATACGGCTGGATACATGAACCGTGCATGAATGACGGAGATGTCCTGACTGCGCGAATTGGTTATGAAACCGGGGAGTTCGCTGCGATCCGTGATGACGTGCCACCGTCGGTCGGTCGAATCATGGTTTCAAGGAAGAATCCATTTTACGTATCGGTCGCGCCCACGGATTTTAAGCGGTATTTCGTATATTTTAGGGTGTTTGACAACATGTCACGTGTCGATACTGACGATATCCTCTTGAGGGTTGGCACACAAAAATTCTTATGCGAATATGACATTGACAAGCGCGCGGCGATTTGCAATGTCGACGCCGCGTTGCTTCGCCGTGAGAAGTATGTCGAGGTCGAAGTTCGCGATAATGCGGGCAACCGAAGAGTGGTTAAATCCCGTTTCAGTCTTTGATGAAGAAGAAGTCGTGGCTGCGAGGAAACAGTTTACTATTAAGCCTTCTCCCCGTACTGGGGGCCATCGTGGCTGTCGCTATCGTCGGAGCCGTTATGGTTTATGCGACGGAGGCGCATCACGACAACATCAACTCGTTTTGGGACGCGGCATGGTACACGGTTGTGACCATGACGACAGTGGGATACGGCGATATCGTCCCGAAAAGCGCGCTCGGGAGAATTGCCGGAGTCTTCATTATGCTGGCGGGCATATCGGTGATCTCCCTTCTCACGGCGACAATATCTTCCATCTTTGTGGAACAAAGAATAATGGAGAACCGCGGCTTGAGACAGATTAAGCTGAAGGGGCACACGATAGTTTGCGGCTGGAACCAGAGGATAAAAAATCTTCTGGAGACGCTGAACAATATCCCTCAGGATCGTCGGGCGGGAGTGGTGCTCGTGAACGAAATGCCGCCCGAACGCATGGATGAAATCCTTTCCGACTATTCCAATCTCAATATCAAGTATGTCTACGGCGATTACACAAAGGAGCCGACTCTTTCACGCGCGAACGTGAAGGAGGCGAGCGCAGCGGTTATACTTCCGGACGCTTCTCAGTCGGGAATCCCGCGCGACGACAAGACACTCCCCGCGGCTTTGACGGTGAAGTCCCTCAAGCGCGACATAAAAGTCTATGCTCACATAATCGACAGGGAAAACATTACTCATCTCAAACGCGCCGGAGTCGACGACGTGATAGTGAGCGATGACCACGTGGGCTTCCTTCTCGCTTCGGAGATAACTTCACCGGGAATAGCGCAGGCGGTCGCGACGATGCTTAACGCGGAAAACGGCGCGAGGCTGAGACGCGAAAAGGTTCCATCGGAATTTGTCGGGAAGAAGTTTGCCGACATCCAGGGATATTTCAAGAGCAGGCACAACTGCATAGCCATCGGCCTCGTTACGGAGGAGGAGGCCGTGAAGCTCTCCGATATCCTTTCTTCCGATTACAGCGCCATAGACACTTTCATAGAGAGAAAATTCAAGGCGGCCGGCATAGATACGATGGAGAAAGGTGGCGTTCACCTCAACCTGAATCCTCCTCTCGATTACGTCGTCCGTGAAAAAGAAGATGCGATCGTCGTAGGATGAAAAACGGACATCTTAATATTGATCTCGGTAAAACGGCCGTCTTCGCCGGACTGCCCGAGGAGAAACTGGCGAAGATTTCGGCGATAGTGAAAGTCGTGGAGTTCCCGGCGAATCACATCGTCATGAAGGAGGGCGAAAGTGGGGAAAGTCTTTATATTCTTGTGGAAGGCGAGGTCGAAGTATCGAAGTCTCTCGTCCTACGGTCGTCCGCCGCTTCGATCGATCCCCGCGACAAGTCGTTGATAAGGCTTAGTTCCAAGAGCCTTCCTTTTTTCGGGGAGATGTCGCTTTTCCAGAAGGAGAGTATGAGGAGCGCTACGGTGCGAAGCGTGTCGCCGTGCAGGTTCGCGGTCATAGAGCTCGCGGATCTCGTGACGCTCGCCGAATCGGACCACGAGATAGGATACAGGACGTTTTTGAATATATCGTGGGTGCTGAGCGAAAGGCTCGGGAAGACAAACGACGACCTCCTGAAAGTAACCACTGCGCTCGGTCTCGCGCTCGAAAGATAATCAGCCCCGAGGCGCACTTACTGGTCGAACTTTCGCGCCGCGCGCAAATATTTTGCCCCGGCGATGCCACCGAGACGTTTAGGTTTTATATATTAATAGCGACAACTGAAACCAAAGATTCGCTTTTTCAAGTTTAGAGAACAATCCAATGACTAGAGAAATCCC
>JAJYGB010000163.1 GCA_021785235.1 Bacteroidota bacterium | reverse complement strand
ATGATTCTTACGGGTTTCGGGATAGCTGATAAAACATGGAGCGACGGGTATGAAGCTGGAAATCGTCTCTCTTCTCATTCTGGCGGCAAATGCGGCTATGTCTCAAACTTTAAGAATCAACGAATTGATGTACGCGCCTGCCGGGGGTGGACCGGAGTGGATCGAATTCTACAACGGTTCGACGGACAGCGTCAATCTGAAAGACTGGAAGATCCGGAATAAGAACGGCAACCTCTATCTTATTGCCTCGGAGGATTTCTACGTCCCGCCCGATTCATTCCTGGTCCTGACAAAATCCGCCACGATTTTCTCGTTCCATCCTTCGATCACGTCAAGAGTCCTCATCGCCCCCGCCATCCCCTCGACGTTCCTGGTAAATACCGGCGATACGATTTCTCTCCACGACCAGACAGGCGCCGTTGTTGACTCCGTGTTCTATGTGCCATCATGGGGCGGGGCGGGAGGCAAATCGCTCGAACGAATCTCGGTGGACGTCTCGCCGTTTTTGAGCACAAATTGGGGAACGTCGCAGGATCCGTCAGGGAGTACGCCGGGAAGCAAAAACAGCATCGCGGCGAGACAATACGACCTGGAGATGACGTCTTTCACTGCCATCGTGATAACGGGAGAGGCGAAGGTGAATTTCGAAATTGGTCTGAAGAACCGCGGGACACAGCCCGCGTCCGCGTACGATGTGCAGGTTTTCATCGACCACAACTTGGATCATGTACCCCAGCAGTCGGAGCTTGCCGCATCGGCGCACGCAACTTACATTCTGAACCCCGGCGACTCCGCCAGAATCATTTTACAATCTGCGACCGCAGACTCTCATATGACGGCTGTCTTTGCTGTCATCGCCTTTCCTGAGGACGAGGACACAACCGATAACTCCATGTGGACAACGCCGCGGCTTACATACCCGCCTCGATCGGCGGTGGTGAACGAAATTATGTACGCTCCTGCTGCGCCCGAAACCGAATGGGTGGAAGTGTTTAACCCTTCCGCGCTCGAAATAAACCTGGAAGGGTTCACGCTCTCCGACAACTCGGGCACAAAAGTGCTTCTGACATCTTCCGAACACTTTTTGGGTCCGGGACAATTCGTCGTGGTCGCTCATGACTCCGGTTTCTTCAACGTGCACGATCTGTCACCGGGCCAAGTCCTGGCGGCAAAAATCCCATCGCTCAATAATTCCGGCGACGTCGTCGCCATACACGACGCGGCGGGCAACATGATCGACAGTGTTAATTACCTCCCGTCATGGGGCGGCAACAGCGGTGGAAAATCGCTTGAGAGGATTCTGGCTTCGGGAAGCTCCGACGACCCGCAAAACTTCGAGACTTGCACCGATTCGTCGAAATCCACGCCCGGTAAAATAAACAGCGTGAGCCCGCGCGCCTTTGACCTGGCAATCGGCAACGTCAGCTGGTCGCCGAGTCCGCTTCAGTCTGGAGGGAGCGCGACAGTCGCGGCAAACATCGTTAATGAAGGGACACAAGCATCCGGTAGTTCCTTTGCGATTCTTTTTCAGGACAGAAACAACGACGTCCTGCTCACGCCCGGGGAGGCATGTGATTCTGCCGATATCACAGCTATCCAGCCGGGAGACTCCGTTTTGGTGAGCCTGAAAACCGGGTCGTTGACCTACGGGTCTCATCGCTTCGGATTGCTGCTGGAATTCGTGGGCGATGAGCGAATGTCAAACAACGCTAAGTATATGACTTTGAAAGTCGGCCTTCCACCGGCCACCGTCGTGATAAACGAACTTATGTACGAGCCGATCCCGCCGGAACAGGAATGGCTGGAGCTCTACAACACGAGCGAGGCCACCGTCGATCTGTCGAATTTCAAAATTATCACGCACGGCAGCACGGTGAAAATCAAATCCGGATCGCATCTAGCCCCGAATGACTACGCCGTTCTCTGCAAAGACTCGTCGGTTTCCAGGTTCCATTACAGCGTAATGAACCTAGTCGTTCAATCCGTTCCTTCAATGAGCAACAGCGGCGATGCGGTCGCTCTCTATGACAACCTGGGCAACCTCCTCGACACGATGAACTACTCGCCCTCATACGGCGGTGATGCAGGACGGTCGCTCGAAAGGGTCGATTACTTCGCGGGGAATGATTCCACAAACTGGGAAGAGAGCATGGACACCACCGGAGCTACACCAGGAATTGAAAACAGCGTCGCGGTTCTTCCGTTCGATATAGCGCTGGAAAGACTCGATCTATCCGACGCGGCCACGAACCCGGGAGAGTCCGGGACAATCTCAATGATCGTCGCGAATCACGGTAGAAATGCCGCCGCGAACGTGTCGGCACACATCGATATCCTAAGGTCGATGGACTCCGGAATTGTCTACTCGGAAACTCAGAGACTCTATCAGACACTCACGCCAAAAGACAGCACTGCCGCGCGGTTCAACTATTCCGCCGGAAGAGCCGGGATTACATGTTGTCTCCGCGCGGATCTCGCTGGAAATGACACCCGCTTCTGGAACGACACGTTGTCGGCACGAATGAATATCTCGTACCCGACCCAATCCATTGTAATTAACGAGATCATGTATACAAACGGCTCTGGCGGAGAGTATTTTGAAATACTCAACGTTTCCGGTGATGATATAGACCTGGCAGGTTGGCAGTTCCACACCTCTTCGTCGGTCACGAGACCGATAAGCGGTCTCTACGGCAAGAAACCGCTCCCACCGGAAGGATATTTCATCGTCTCATCCGACTCCTCAATGCTGGGTATCGTCCAGGATACCGGAGCGGTACATATCTCGAAGGCAATGAGCCTGCGCGACGACGGCGATTGCATCGTCATCACCGATCCCAGCGGAAACGTCGTGGACAGCGTTTATTACATGCCATCGTGGCACAACGGTGATATCGCTCGTACCGCCGGCCGCTCGCTCGAGAAGATTAATCCTTCCCTGCCATCGAACGAAAAGACAAGCTGGTCGACCTGCGTCTCGCAATCGGGAGGAACGCCGGGGGCGAGGAACAGCCTTTATGTGAACTCCGGGCAAACCTCCGGCGCGATATCCGTTTCTCCCAACCCATTCTCCCCCAACGGTGACGGCCATCACGATTTCACGTTCATGAGTTACTCCTTCCGCGTCACCTCGGTCAAGATACGGACACGCATATTCGATTCCGTCGGGAGGCTGATAGCTACACCAGTGGATAACGCGGTCCTTCCGTCGACAGGCAAACTGGTGTGGGATGGAAGGGACGGTTCCGGGAAGATTGTCAGGTTCGGATTGTATATTTTGTTGATGGAAGTGACCGGTCCCGATGGCAAATCGCTTGCGACTTACAAAGCGCCGCTGGTAGTGGCAAAGAAGATGAGGTAGCTACGGGTTCGGGAGTGCAACTCCCTCACAGCTTCAGAGTCGGGAGTAACAGCTTCGAGTGGCTGGGCAGCTTCAATTTGAGGTTTCAATTTGTTACCTCAAATGCAAACGACGCCACGTTTGCCGGCGTGTGAATGAGAATAATCGAAAAAATCCGCGAATATCCGTCAAATCAGTGCCATCCGTGTGCTAAATTGGTTGCATAATGAACCTTACAGAAAATCATTCGGCTCTACAGAAGCGAGTATCGCTTTACATCACCGCCCTCCAAAACGAGATCGAGGCTCTCCGTAATTATTCCTCGCGGAACTACTCGCTAGTAGCGGGCAGATTCCTCGGCAATGCCGACACGGAATTCCTTTACGAGTTCAGGCTCGAAGACGAGACCAGGATCCTCGAAGACATGCCGGTTGAGATCGACGTCTCCGGAGACATCGCGCACGGGACCGTAGCCGCCGTCGAGGGAGACAGGCTTGTACTGCTTCTTCAAACACATATCGGCGACAGCGTCGAGCACGCGACGCTGATGACGGCGCCGTTCTTCCTCCTGCAACAGCTCATTGAACGACTCGAAGGGATGGAGGACAAGGACGTCGAGACCATCGAAACGCTGTTCGACGAGGACAGGGACATCGAATATGAAGGGGACCTGACGCTCGACCCGAAGCAGCTGAACGAGTTTCAGGTCAACGCCGCCCGTTCGGTCGTAAAGAAGCCGGTGTCGTTCGTGTGGGGGCCTCCCGGAACCGGAAAGACTCAGACCCTCGCGTTCGCCGCGGCAAACCTGGTCGCGCTCGGCGAAAAGGTCTTGATCATCTCAAACACGAACGTCGCTGTCGACGTCGCGCTGCAGAAGACCCTCGAATATCTCCAGGAGGAGAACGAATACTTCGAGGGGAAATTCGTCCGTTTTGGGTTGCCGCGCCTGCCCGAGCTCGCGGACTTTCCCTGGTCGCTGCCGCAGTACGTCGCGCGCGACAAGAATCCGGGACTTTACGCGTCAATCGAGAAGATCGAGACAGACATGCGGGGGATAATGACCCGGATGAGAAATCCTCGGGCGAAGCGCGGACCGAACCAGGAGAAACTTGGGATCCTCCGGGAGAAGCTCTCATCGATGCGTGAGGAGGCTTACGGCAAGGAGAGCAAGATAGTTCAGCAGTCCAACCTCGTCGCCTGCACTGCGGCAAAGGCGGCCATCGCGTCCCAGATTTTTTCGCGCAGGTTCGACGCCGTGCTGATAGACGAGGCGAGCATGTTGTACGTGCCGTACGTCGTTTACGCGGCGTCGCTCGCGAAGAAACACGTGGGAATATTCGGCGACTTCATGCAGATACCACCCATCACGCAGTCCTCGACAAAAGTACTCAACGTGCTTGGCAAGGACATCTTCCGCGAAACCAAGATGCATCGCTACATGACGAAGCAGCACCCGCGCTTCCACACGCTGGAAATACAGTACCGCATGCAGCTGGCGATAATGGAGCTGGTCAACGACAGAATTTACGCCGGAAAACTGAAAGCCAGCCAGCAGATAAAGTCCGTCGAACCGAAGC
>JAJYGB010000110.1 GCA_021785235.1 Bacteroidota bacterium | reverse complement strand
CGAAACACTTTCCGGGGCCGGCAGGGAAAAGGTGATCCTGGTCGATGGGTTGAAGGGGTTAGGATAATTCTGGCACAATTGGAATCTATTCGGGACCGCCGCGCGGTATCGGGGTTTCACAGGCGTAATCAAATCTGCGCCGTCGCCTACGATCTCAATCTCCTTCATCTGGTTCGTGCCCATTCCTGCCTGATGAAGCAGCTCGAGGTAATTGTCGCACTGGCCGCCGGCCGGCAGATCGAGTTTCTCCGCCTCGGGGTCGTTTCCCATGAAGTACGCTGCGACACTATCCGTCGCCACCGGATTTTTTCCGGCAAGCAGGACATGGTCCTCACACGGCGTGAATGTTGGATTCCATGTTCCCTCTCCTCCTCGCGCGTTCTTGATTCCATCGATAACTGCCAGGTTGACCGGGCGTGCCATGTTGAGATCGCAAATGGAACGAGGGAGATAGCCTGCCGACGGGTCGCTGCTTGTCTTGTGATGAATCCCGCCTCTGCGCCCGTCGTCGCCCGTTATTTGGTAAACGGTCCGTGGAACAATTCCGACCTGGTTCTTCAACGAGCAGGTGACGCCCGCTTCATAGTGCTGCTTCATCTTAGGAATCGATACGTATACATCGACTTCCGAGAGAATTTGGTTCATGGTGAGCGTGGTAAAATTGAACCCCTTGTCGCCGACTGCTTTCTGGATGAAACTGCTGTAGGGGGCCGTCTTATTGAGGTCCACCATCTTCGCCCCGAGGCTCTGCTGAACGGTCAGGTATCCGTTGTCGTTGTACGACGAGTCACTCCAGAGAGATTCCACGATGTACAAGTCTTGGGCATTCACCCCGCAATCCAGTATGAGTTCGCCGACGGCGCGCAGGACTTCCGGGTGAGTCCACATGTTGTCGGGGATTCCTCCGCCACCCGTTAGATTTATCTTTATGGCGACCTTATCACCCGTCTTTACAATATCGGTAATACCGCCGACAGCTTCGAAAAGGTCCTGGACTTTCTGCTTCACGTAGGCGCGATCGTAATTATCGGCTTGCGTAATCGCCACCTGTGCCAGGTACGAAGAATTTCTCTCGCGGCTATAAGCAAAAATGTCCGCCGATTTTATGTATGGAGCAATGAACACGCCCGCCGCCGCTGTTCCAAGCGTCTTCAGGAAATTCCTGCGTGAACTATCCGTCTCCGAGCCCGGATCAAGTTTCCTTATCATGTCATCCCCTGCCATTTTTCGTTTGCCCGAATAGGAAACAGATTCTCAAAGCACACGACTGATTTGTTCCCATTGATGGCCAATACGGCCATTGTTTATAATATAACGCTTGTCTTTGTCTCTCGTACGGGTCGGGTGCCCCGCTCGAGAAGCGGCGTCCTGGTTAATTCCAAATGAATGTCGTCGGCAGACTGCCGGATGGCGCGACAATCATCGAGCCATCTTCAAGCGCAGAATCTCTTCCCCCAGCTTGAGCATGGCGATGTTCAGCACGCCGTTCCGGTAGCGCCAGTCGTTGTACGGACTTTCTATCTGTAGCTGTTCGTCAACCTGTGCTTCAGCAGTCGAGCGGTAGCCCGCTCCACTTTTTTCATCGACAAATCGGAAGTTTGCGTTCCGAAGAACTGCGGCGGCGACAAAACGGGCTCTATCCGCGTTTGACGATGAATCCTGAGCTGTGGAGAGTGCCGGATATAAGTACAGAGACAGGAGAAAGACCGGTAGGATTGGAAGACTGCCCATCGCTTTCATTTTTTCTCGCTGCGGGCGAATATTCCTCGGGAGAGCCGGGGATCAGTGACCTCTGACCGCACTTACAAAGGCCCTAATATTTTCTGTCTTAACTCCCGGCGGCATACCACCCCCGCACGACATGATTACTCTCGACTTATCCTTGAGTGAACCTATCAGCGCACGTGTTGTCTTCGCCACATCGTCCGGGGTTCCGCTCGCGAGCACATCGCGCGGCGGGATATTTCCGACCAGAGTCACTTTTCCCTTCGTCAGCTCCTTAAGCTCGCTGAGCGTCACTTCAAAACCCATGTTGAAAAGATTGACGCCCGTTTCGGGCAGGAACGGTGCGGACACCTTGCAAGGCGCGTCGTTGTGGAGAAACTTGACGGACACGTTCGCGTCGAACAGCTCTTTGAAATACGGAAGTCCGAAAGTGCGGAATTCGTTTGCGCCCATGAATCCGATTATATCATCGAGAAGGAAGATGCCGTCGATGGACGGGAACGTCTCCATTTGCAGGTGGAGCCAGTCCTTCAGATACGAGGTGATCTTTTTCATGAGCGCTTCAGCCTTCTCCGGCCGCATCATCATCATGGTCAGAAATTCTGTCGAACCCATCAGGTAGCTGGCGACGTTGAGCGGTCCGCGGGCCACGGCAAACCGCACCTTGTGACCTGCTGCCTCGATCTTGGGCTGAGCGAGCTTCAACCGATTCAACATGAACGGCAGGAGGCCGTCGGTTCTCGGATCGGGTTCCGGGAGGCTGTCGATGTCATCAGCCGAGTTGATCACCTTGTGGGCGAACGGGAACTCGTCCGGCGGAAATGTGCCCCGGGCTCCGAATGCCGAAGGCTCGGTGCACATGCCGAACTCTGACCAGAACCCCGGCAGGAACATGACGTCCGGAAAATCGCTGATGGCTTTCAGGTTTGCCTTGAGCCACAGTTCGTCGCTCGAAAAATAGTCGAGTATTTTGATCCCGTACCAGTTTGGCAACCACGGGCTGTCTATTATAAACCCGATTGGTAAAGGGTCAAGAACCTCACCCTTGATGGTTCTTTGAAGTATTTCCCATTCCCTGTCTGTCATGCCGCTTGCCTTATCTCCTTGTTGGTGAGTCTTTTGTCGCAAACATAGTGTCCTTCGGTGGAAATTCTAAACAAATCCCAATCCTGAAAAACCGTAGAGGATTTTGTTTTTGGTTTCGAGTTTTACATTTTTGGATTTGTTTCGAGTTTAGTATTTATGGTTTCGAATGTCCCGCAGATACAAACGTACCTCAACTTCTTTTCTCAGCCGCGGCGGATCGCGTCGCCCTGTAGGTACAGTCCTTCACGCCGCACCTGTCACAGATATAATCTTTCCATTCGACATCCGGTCCGACCCCGATCACACCGCTTACCGACTTGATCGGGGACATCAGTGCAGATTCCGACAGCGTCACTCCGCAGAACCCGCCCGGCAGCAGAGAGAACAGAAGATGCTGCTCGGAAACCTGCCAGTTGCAGTATCCGGGGCTGTACCTGTTTGTAATCTTCAGTCCGCGGGAAAGCATACGCTCATTTATATGATCGTGAAGGACATTGGTGACGGTTTCCGCCGCAACGGACGCGGTAACGTCGGCAATGTAGCCGAGCGCCGGGTCACCGTGTTTTAGAAGATCCTTGGCCCAATGCTCCATCGAAGATCCGATCGTGCAGACGAACAATGCCGCCTTGGAAGCTTTCTTGAGCTGGCTCGTGACGATCTTGTCCATCTTGAAGAATTTGCCCCCGACTATAAGTCCATCATATCGCCCCGGCGGCCTCTCGACATCGAGGAGCCGATAGCCGGCCCTGATCTCGCAGCGCTTCGGCAGCTGAAGGATGGCTTCGTTTATCATCCCTGCAAAATGAACGGGTATTTCGCCATCCGAATAACCGAGTGTCAATTCGATCTCAGTTCTCTCGAGCGGCAGGTCGCCTGTTTCTACCGCGACTTCGAAAACATCCTTTTCTATTTCGGTTTCTTGCAGACTCACAATGTCTTCAACTCCTTCACAAGAGCTCGTATGTGCAGGGGAGTAGTGCCGCAGCAGCCGCCGATGATGTTGGCACCGCACTTTGCGAGCTCACGCGCCTTTGCCGCTACCATTGCCGGCGTCTCTGAATAAACGAGCTTCCCATCTTCGACCGACGGCAAACCGGCGTTGGCGTGGACAAGAACCGGCGTCGACGGGTCGGCCTTCCGAATTTCCCTGACGACTTCTATCATCTGATCGAACCCGTTTCCGCAGTTGGCACCGATAATGGAAGCGCCCGCTTCCTTCACCGCTTTCACCATGTCGGCAGGAGAAACGCCCATCATGGTCCGATACTCGCCGGTGACCGTCCTGTCGAAGGTGAAAGTGCAAATGACTTCCAGGCCCGTCGCCTCCTTCGCCGCACGGATAGCAATAGTGGCCTCATCAACGGCGGACATCGTCTCGACGAGTATCGCGTCGACTCCACCTTTTTTAAGAGCATTTGCCTGTATACGGAATCCGTCGTAGACCGCCTCTTCGGCGACTTGTCCCGTCATAAGTATTTCGCCTGTCGGCCCAACCGAGCCCAGGACGAATCGGTCGTTCCCGGCCGCCTCTCTCGAAATGGCAGCGGCGGCCTCGTTCAGTTCCGCGGCGCGGTCCTGAAGCCCGTAGTGGGCGAGTTTTATCGGCGAACCGCCGAAACTGTTCGTCAAAATCATATCTGCGCCTGCATCGACATAGCTTTTTGCAACGGCATACACATCGGCACGACGCGTGACATTCCACAATTCCGGACATTCACCCGGCTGAAGCCCGCGTTCCTGGAGCATCGTTCCCCACGCCCCGTCCGAGACGAGGACCCGGCCACCCTTCAACGCTTCGAGAAGTGACTTCATCTTTGTGCGATCTCGTTAAGCAATGCCACCGCTCTCTGCGGGTTAGGCGCGTATCCATCTGCCCCCATCTGGTCTGCGGCCTTCTGTGTCAGCGGCGCGCCTCCGACAATGACGCGAGTCGTTGGAAACTGAGACTTGATCTCCTGAATCGTTTTTCCCATGTTTGCCATAGTGGTGGTCAGCAGCGCACTTAACCCGACTGCGCAGCCGGCATTCTGTTTTATTGCATCGAGAAACTTTGCGGGCTTAACATCGACACCGAGGTCGATCACTTCCCACCCGTTTCCCTCCACGACCA
>JAJYGB010000595.1 GCA_021785235.1 Bacteroidota bacterium | reverse complement strand
CATGTTCCGCTGGTGCCGGTCAAGATCGAAGGTGTGGACGAGAGCAGACAGCTAAGTCTCAGCAATCCGATGGACATCAACCGTGGTTTGCCGACGCATGAAATGGCGGTGTCGATTATAAATGAATATCAGGCGAGAGCTGAAAAGACTCCGGCTTTTGCTGAGTGGTTCAGTATAGATCCACCTTTCCCGGCAGGAATTTTCGGAGACGAGAAAATAGTCGAGGGCGCTTACTGCAATGGCGGGATAATGCCGCTCGTCGGAGGCGAACTGGCAAAAGCTGCATTCGATCATGGTTTCGAAAAATATGGATTCGAGATTCTGATCAAGTATGCGAAGCTGACGGAGAGAGGCGAGTCCTTTTTGTGGTATTTTCCTGACGGCACGCACGCGACTAGAGAGACGAGCACAAGCCCCGACGCGTCACCCGGGGACACCTGGGGATCTTCAGCGATGATCTACGCCCTGATTGAAGGGCTCGCGGGCATCGTGGACAGAGGGAGCTTGTTCGGAGAAGTGTCTCTCAGTCCTCGCTGGGAAGCCTCGGGCACAGATGAAGCCGGGGCTCGCTGCGTGTATGAGTCGTCCGGGAGTTCTTTCGAATATTCTTACATGCACGAACACGCTCAGAAGAGGATTAACCTGCAGACGACGGGCAAGTCGAACGTGAGACTGCACCTCCTCCTTCCCGAGGGAGCTCGTGGGCGATCGGTGAGAGTCAACAGGAGGAGCATACGGTTCACCAATAGCAAGGTCGAAAAAAGCAGCTACGTGGATGCCAATTTCAGGGTCAGCGGACACGGAGTGGTGGAGGTGGAGTACAGCTTATGATCTCTCATTTCAGAATCGAGGGTGGCATTCTATGAAGCGGCGAGAATTCATGACGAAGTCGGCATTGTCGCGGCTCGGACATTCGTTCCCATTCTCCACCATCAGGCTGATTGAGAGAGCCGGGGATGAAGCCGGTCCGCAGGCCTCGCCCCCTCTCAATTGGGAGAAGGATGCGCCGTCGAATCAGAAGTTGAACCTGGATTACATCACCTATCTTCCCGGCGTCGAGTATTTCTATCTCGGGAACGGCGACATCCAGGCGGTCGTCCAATACTGCAAGGACCACAAACTTGCAGGCGGCAGCTTGTTTTTCGGATTGACACTGATCGATCCTGAAAGATTCACCCAGAAGTGGACGACGTTTCTTTACAGACCGTCCGATGGGTTCGGGAGCACCAGGATGTGGGTCTGGATAGACGGGGCTCTCCATTCCGTAGACAGCGACAACTTCGTCTCGATCGACTGGGTATATGATGGTGCAGTCCCCGTCGTCAGGACGAAGTGGAATGAAGGGAGCTTCCAGGTCGAAGAAGATCTTTTCGTTCCGAAGAGCGAGCCTGTAATTTTCATGCGTGCGAGAGTGACGAATCTCGACAACCAGCCGCACGATCTGGTGACCAGTCTCAGGTTGTACCCGAACATTACGCTCTTCGACAATATCTACACAGATCCCGGTGAGGCAACGGCGAACGCCGAGGGTTTCGCCACCGTCCAGCTGCAAAGCCTCGAAGGAGCGGCGAAGACATTCGGGCGGTATGACCTCAGAGTGGATGCGGGCGAGGTTCGGCCAGGGAAGGAGGCTATCGCGCTTTATGCTTACCGGATAGGCAAGGACCGGAAGAAACTGACGAAAAAGGATTTCGTTTCGCTCTGGTCCGCAACCGAAGAATTCTGGAAATCAAGGAACAACGTGTCAACGGGAATTCCCAATTTCGACCACATATGGGAACTCGGAAGGACGGGGACCAGGGCACAGGTGGCGCAAAGCGGGAAACGCGACGGCGGTAACAGGGAGGACTGCATGGAATGGGCAGCGGTCAACATCATGGCACTGAAAGCGGCCCTCATGGCGGGATTCTATGACGAGGCGAAAAACCTGATTCTCCGGATTCTCGACAAGTTGATCTCCAGTGACGGGAGAACAGTCGAGTCGAGCCAGGTGTTCGATTTTCAATATACCGAGATAAACCAGAACGGCATGACCCTTTACGGTATCTGGACGTACGTCGCCTGGACTGAAGACTATTCCATTATCAGAAAACACTGGAGCCGCATAAAAACCCTTGCCGACCTTCCCTTCAGGCCCTATTTCCGGGACACGAGATCGGGGCTCCTGACGAACTCGCGCGAGTTCTGGGAGCGGTCGACCATTTACGGCGTCAAGCCGGGCTTCGAGCTCGGATACCAATTCTGGGTCGCCATCGGATTGGATAGGATCTCGCAGATCGCACGAAAGCTCGGTCACGCGGAGGAAGCCGCAAGGTGGCACAGCGCATCCCGGTCGATCGAGAATTCATTCCTGCACGACAAGAAGTTCAGATTGATTGAAGACGGTCATTTCATAAAAAGGATAACGCTCGACGGCGAGTGGCAGAAAACATTCGTCCCTCCCGACAGGACGGTGATGCCGGAAGGTACTCCCATCGCGACGGAGAAGGAGCCGCTCGCCGAGCCCGATGCAACCGAAGTATTCCCGATAGTCTTCGGAATGATCGATCCGAAAAGCGATTTGTCGCTCAAGACCCTGGAATGGGTCGAAACACTCTGGAACTAGCGCTGGACGATAAGCGGGTACGAGCGATACAACAGCTCCAGTGAGCCGGAGCCGCCCGGTCCGTGGCCGCTAGCTTCACTTATATCGCGGAGGCGTACTGGGAAGCAGGCAACTATGAAAAGGGTATGAGAGTGGTCGACTGGCTCAACAACATCAACGGCAAATTATCCGGCGGCTGGTTCGAGTACTACCCGAAAGGCCAGCCGGGGGTCGGCATCGTAGCGTGGACTTGGATGGAATGCATACGCCTGACTGTCCATCACATGCTGGGAGTACAGCCGCACCCTGATAGACTTGTTATCAGACCGAGGCCGGCACCGGGAATGAAAAACGTAAAGGCCAGAATCAGAGTCAGAGATACGCAGTACGCAATTAATGTGAGAATCGGCGGCAGTAAGACCGGCGCGAAAGTGGAATCTAGAAGGGTTACTATGCGCGACGGAGCGCTTACGATACCGCATTCCCGCAAATCAAAATCGACAATAGAGATCAACTTTCCCTCTGCGGAGTAGATGATGAAAAGACGTGACTTCATGTATAAGTCGACGCTCAGCGCAATCGCACTGAGTAGGATGAATTTGAACCTCCAGCGCATTCTCCCAAAAGAATCCATGCACGATGTCCCGCCGCAGAACGGCAAGATGTCACCGGTCTCTTCCTGGGCGAACAAGGCACCTTCGAACCAGAGGATGAATGCCGATTTCATTTCCTATTTACCCGGAGTCGAATACTTCCTTATCGGCAACGGAGAAATCCAGGGAGTCGTCCAGTACTGTAAAGACTCGACCGGAGCCGATGAAGGTTCATTCTTCGGGTTTACGATCATGGACGCCGAACATTTTTCACAGAAGTGGAGCACATTCCTTTACAGCGCCGGCCGCGGGTTTGGAAATACAACTGCCTGGCTCGGTGTAGACGGAACTTTCTTGGGTATTTCGCCAAAGAGTTTTAAGAGCGTAGCCTGGAAGTACATTGATGGTGTGCCGGTCGTCAGCATCGTGTGGAGCGAGAAGAATTGTGAAATGGAGGAGCAGTTCTCTGTCCCGCGTGAAGGACCGATCCTTTTCAGGCGTCTGCATGTAAGAAACCGGGATACTGTCAGCCACAAGATCGGAACGGGACTCACGCTGTACCCAAATATCGCGTTGTTCGATGAGGTCTATACGAACGCAAAGAATAGGACTGCGAATGCAAAAGGATTCACGACGCTGAGGATGTACTGTTATGAAAAGAAAATAGAAACGCTTGGCCGTTACACAATAAGGACTGATCAAGGTATCGTGGAACCGGGTGCAGAGACGGAAGCAACCTTCGCCTATTATTTTAACGGCGGCGAATCGCTGCTGAGGAAAAATAGCTTGAAATCCTTTTGGACCGGTGCTGTCGATTACTGGAGAGAAAAAAACACGCTGTCGACCGGCAACGCAAATCTCAATTGCGTCTGGAGTCTTTCAAGAACCGGCCTCAAAGCACATGTCGCGAAGAATGGAAAGCGTGATTCGGGAATCTGGGAATACGGAATGGAATGGGTGAGAGACGACGTCATGGTTATGACGGCATTTCTCCAGAGTGGTTTCTTCGATGAGGCAAAAACACTTTTCGACAGAATGTTCACCAAGTTTGTCACTGAAGACGGAAGGACGGTCGAATCCAGCCAGGTTTTCGCCTTTGAATTCACAGAGATTGATCAGAACGGTGAGCTGCTGTACGGAACATGGGCATACTTGAGCTGGACAGGAGATTACTCGACCGTGCGCAAGTACTGGGATAAAATCGTGGCGCTTGCCGAACTGCCGCTAAAGCCGTTCTTCAGGCAGCCAGACTCCGGATTGTTGAGCAACACACGGGAATTTTGGGAAAGGTCCGATTCGTTCGGCGTAAAGCCCGGTTATGAACTCGCTTATCAATTCTGGGTAATACTTGGTTTGGAAAAAGCTGCGGAGATCGCGGAAAAACTCGGACACGGCCATCATGCTGCAAGATGGCGAATTGCTTCCGAGCAGATTAAACACGCGTTCCTGAAGAATCCGAAGTTCAGATTGATCGAGGACGGCCATTTCATTAAGAGAAGAACTCTGGCCGGCGAGTGGCAGAAGACGATGATTCCGCCGAACAGGGGCAATATGCCGGCTGGCACACCGATCGCAGTCGAAAAAACTCCGCTGACCGAACCGGACACGAGTGAAGTCCTTCCGATTATGTTTGAGATGATAGACCCAGAGAGCGAACTGGCGTTGAAGACTCTTGCATGGGTTGAGACTTTGTGGAATGAGAGATGGTCTATTGGAGGTTATGAACGCTACAACAGCTCGAGCGAACC
>JAJYGB010000129.1 GCA_021785235.1 Bacteroidota bacterium | reverse complement strand
AGAAGGGCACTAAGGAAGCTCGAAGAATCGTTCTCCGCTCTAGGGCGATTCGATACCGTCGCGCGCGTAACCACTCGGCTCTCGGCACCCCATCAAACAACAGCGAGTGTGGCCATCGCTTGCGCGGGCTTGTGACTGTCCTGTGAGGATGCCCACGCGTGAAGGTTCGTTTCTTGAAAGTCTACTGTTGGGGCTTGTATATTCACATTTAAGAATCACTCCGTAATGTTATCCCTCGGAATTGAGACATGATTCTGATCAAGTGAACTGGTATGCACTCACTAATTCGTAGAAGGGCAAGTAATGGAATTTTTATCGCGACTCGTGATCGAAACAATACAGATTCTCGGATACCCGGGAGTTTTTATTTTAATGACTCTTGAGAGTGTGAACATTCCGATCCCTTCGGAAGTGGTGATGCCATTCTCAGGATTTCTCGCCCTTCAGGGAACATTTAATTTCTGGGCGGTAGCCTTTGCAGGGACGCTTGGAAATGTTGCTGGCTCACTTCTCTCATACTATCTTGCTGAATGGATAGTGAGCATCAGAAACAAGTACGGGTTCCTTCGTGTCCTCCTATCGGAGAAGCATCTTGAGAAGACCAACGAGTGGTTCAGAAAGTACGGAGCTTCCTCGATTTTTCTTGGAAGAGTAGTCCCAGTTATACGGACCTTCATCTCTCTTCCTGCCGGAATCGGTAAGATGAATGTTGTCAAGTTTACCTCGCTGACACTTCTCGGGTCGATGATCTGGTCGGTGTTCCTCACATACGTGGGATTTTTTCTCGGAAACAATTGGGACTCGATCGGCTCTTATTTCAGGCAAGCCGATTATGTCATAGGCGCGCTGGCCGTCATCGCTGTTCTTTATTTTATCTTGAAAAGGAAAAAGAGCAGGGCGCTGGATTAACCCCGAAAACGACGGGCAATAGTCCTCTCTCATCGTTTGAGGATATCGGGGTGATAAGGTGGCACACTTATGGCAGCGTGGTGCACGCGACGATCGGCTTGCGTGCGCTGTCCCGCGTTATCGTACTCTTCCTAATTTTTCCATTATCTTTTTGCAGGCGGGTTTGCCGGTTCTTCACGGCATGACGTGTGCAGAATCATTTCCTGAAACGAGATAAATCTGGAGTTACGATGAAAAGAATCGCTGTTTTGACCAGCGGCGGGGATGCACCCGGTATGAATGCCGCTATTCGGTCGGTAGTGCGCGTGGGCATTGAGGCAAAGATGGACGTTTACGGCGTTAACCGCGGGTACGCCGGGCTGGTAGGAGGAAGCTTCATTCAGCTCCGGGCTCGCGATGTGAGCGGAATCCTGGAAAAGGGAGGGTCGTTTCTCCAGAGCGCGCGCTGTCCGGAGTTCAAGACAGAGGAAGGGCAAATGAAAGCCCTTCATGTGCTCCGTGAAAATGGGATAGAAGGTCTGGTGGTCATCGGAGGAAACGGATCGCAGACAGGCTCCTACGCCTTGTCGAAGCGCGGCTTCCCAGTCGTGGGAATTGCATCCACCATAGACAACGATCTCTATGGATCAGATATTACTATCGGAGTCGACACGGCACTCAATGTTATACTTGAAGCGGTCGACAGGCTGAAGATAACAGCGTCCTCTCACGAACGCGCGTTTGTCATCGAGGTCATGGGTCGAGATTGCGGTTATCTCGCGCTGATGGCCGGCATCGCCGGGGGCGCCGAGGCTGTGATAATACCTGAGGTCGAAACCGATCCTGAGCTCGTCGCCGAAGAGATACGGAGCGCGTATGAGCGCGGGAAGAACCATGCGCTTGTGGTCGTCGCCGAAGGCGCGAAGTACAACGCGACCAGGCTCGCTTCATATTTCAGCGATAACCACGAACGCCTTGGATTTGAGTTGAGGGTTACTATCCTGGGGCACGTCCAGCGTGGCGGAACTCCGAGCGCGTTCGACAGGATTCTGGCTTCACGCCTCGGAGAAGCTGCCGTCAATGCCTTTGTTGAGGGTGAACCCGGCGTGCTCGTCGGACTTGTAAACGACCAGATCGCCAGAACACCGCTCGATGTGGTTAACAGCCGGAAGAAATCTCTGGATCCTCGGGTCGTCAACTTGGCCAGAGTTCTCGCGAAGTAGTCGGGATAAAACACTCTTCCCAGATATCAGACCGCCGGGATATACTTAGAGTAGGGGATGTCTGTGCTGGACTGTCACTTGTCCGCCAGCTGAGCGTAAAGCTTCGCCGTGTTGAACGGTTGTCCGTTGAAGAAGTAGTCCACCGGATCGAGATGTACGCCGTTCTTCCTGACTTCATAATGCAGGTGCGGCCCGGTAGATAGTCCCGTATCACCGCTGAGCGCGATGACTTGTCCTCTTGCTACCTTCTCGCCAACATGGACGAGTGGTTTCGACAGATGCCCGAACAATGTCGAGTATCCGAATCCGTTGTTTATCACTACAACGTTGCCGTATCCCCCGCGCCTACCCACATACTCTACAACGCCCGCTCCCGTCGCGTGAACGTGCGTGCCAACTTCCGCTTCAATATCTATTCCTTCATGCATAAGGTAGACGTGTAGAATAGGATGGAACCGCATTCCGAACCCATCGCTTATTACTCCGTTTCGTATCGGATCTATCGCGGGTATGTGCCTGAACAATTGCCGGTTTGTCTGGTATTTCGTGAGAATGTCAGCGTAGCTGTATTCCTGCAGACTGGCTTCTCTTTGAAGGACAGCCAGTGATTTCATGACTCCAACTATCAGAGAGTTTGCGCCCGGAGAAATGCCGAAGTCCTTATTCAACTTCACGCCGCCGATTGAAACGTTCCTCACTCCGGGAGAGAGGTGCGGCAGGTTGACGCTCGTGCGCAACTGATCGTCGCTTGCTCTGAGCCGATTCATCACCGACGAGAACTCCTCGAGCTTAGCGTTCAGAGAGTTCAGCTGTGCTCTGAGGACTTTGTTCTCGCTGGAAATGTTATCGGCCCGAAGCTCCTGCAACCCAAGAGGATCGATGCCGAAGAAGCCAGCCAACATTGTTGCGAGGGATGCGAATAATAGAATGGCCAGCGTGATAGCGGCCAGCCGCGACCACCTGATCGGCTCATAGCTTACACGGGACTCGGAAAAAAAGTAGATTTTTCGCATTTGCTCTCCTTCTCTTATCAAACAATGTTTGTGCCGACTGCGGTCGTGTGAGACTTTGCTCACATCGGACCTTGGAAGCCGTTGTTGCGAAGAGATCTTCGATATTCTGTGATATCTTTTCCGTGAGTCTAAATAAGCGAGGAGTAAGAATTACTATCATAAAGTAATTGTTACATCCGCCACTCTTTGACCACTGGGCCGTCAATTACAGTAGAAATCTGCGGAGTCGTTGCCCGCCTTCGTTAACATTAAACAAATCTATTTCGCCCGTTCGATGTGCGCAAGAGCTTGGAATTTGGATGAGCCCTGAATCACATCAGACCCTGACGATAGGTAGAGTGACGGGATTTGTTAAGCAACTTGCAGCTACTACGATATGGCCTTGTTACGACAATGACACCAATTTATTACGAAACCTCCTCACGAAGTCCCTTGCAATGCCTTGGTCAGGTTGATTTTCCACGGCTGATGTCCTATACTCCCTACGTCAGGTCGTTCGGGTATGGTCGTGCAAGTGGAGGCAGCGCTCTTTATTTCCATACCGATCTCGTCAAGAAACAGAATTTTCATAATGTTGCAAGGGGGATGGGCTATGAAAATTGTTTCTAATGTTCTCCTGTTTTTCGGGCTCGCGCTTCTCGACGGACGCGCACTGTCAGCCCGGAATGTCTACGTGAATCAGGTAGGATACCTTCCGGATCAACAGAAGCTCGCCTATTTGTCCCAATCCGCCGACAGCTTTTTTGTGGTGAGTGCTGCGGACGGGAGAATATATTTCAGGGGGCGACCGGCGCTCCTTTCCTCAGGCGACGCGGCATCGGGTCTAACGACATACCTGCTCGATTTTTCCGCGATGTCAGACTCCGGGACTTTCCGGATCGCTTCCAGCGAAAAGGACACTTCATACTCGTTCAGAATTTCCGATGACGCGTTCAGAGACGTGTTCGCGACATCGCTGAAGGGATTTTACTTTCAGAGATGCGGGACTGAACTTACCTCGCAGTTCGCTGGAAAGTTTGCGCGCGCCTCCTGTCATTTGAATGACGGGACGTTCCATTCATCCACCGGCATAACGGGATCCAAAGCGGCGACGGGGGGATGGCATGACGCGGGTGACTACGGAAAATATGTTGTCAATGCTGGCATAACCGTGGGCACTCTTCTCATGGCCTACGAACAGACTCCCGCTCGGTTTGAGAGGGATGACCTTGGCATACCAGAGAGTGGGAACTCAGTTCCTGACTTACTCGACGAAGTGAGATACGAGTTAAATTGGCTCCTTGAAATGCAGGATACGACGGATGGAGGAGTCTATTTCAAGGTGACGCCCGCTCAGTTTGCCGGATTTATAATGCCGTCAAGCGACAATTCCACCAGGTATATCTATCAGAAGTCTACTACCGCGACCGGTGATTTTGCAGCCGTTACAGCAATGGCCGCGAGAATCTATTCTCGCTTCGACAGCTCGTTTTCAAGAACGTGTCTCGAAAGAGCGGAGTTAGCCTGGCAATATCTGTCGGCCCATCCGGAAATCGTCCCGGCCGGCGGCTTCCATAACCCTTCCGGTACCGCGACCGGAGAATATGGCGACGGTGACGACTCCGACGAGCGTCTGTGGGGCGCCGCCGAACTGTACATTACAACCGGCGCAGACTCACTTGGCGTTTATTTCGAGAACCACTATGCCGACAAAGGCGTGATATCTTACGCGATGGGATGGCAAAACGTACGAACCCTGGCGGAGATTGAATATCTTTCCGCACACAGGCAGGGGGATAGCACAGTCAAGTCCGCTCTCTCCGG
>JAJYGB010000200.1 GCA_021785235.1 Bacteroidota bacterium | reverse complement strand
CCTTATGATAGACGAAACTAAACTTCCTCCGGTAAAGTGGAGCGCGGCGGAGTCCGGAGGAGTCGTTGTGTTGAAAACGACCATGCTGCAAGTCAGGATCTCGACGAGGACAGGGGCACTTGTGTTTTGCGACGCGGAAGGCAACCCGATACTTACGGAATTGAAAGACGGCGGCAAGACGATCGAGCCCGTCACCCTCGAAGGGAAGCAGCTCTTCAGGCTCCGCGACCAGTTCGAGTCTCCTTCAGGCGAAGCATTCTACGGGCTGGGTCAGCAGCAGGAGGGACTGTTCAATTACAAAGGACAGGACGTGGACCTGTACCAGTATAATACGAAGATCTCCATCCCGTTTGTCGTATCAAATAGAAATTATGGAATATTATGGGATAACTACTCCCGCTCGAAATTTGGTGACATTAGGGATTTCGGCAATCTTTCATCCGCATTTAAGCTCTTCGACGCGGATGGAAAAGAAGGCGGGCTCACCGCGACGTATACGAGAGAAGCTGATACATCGAAAACCGAAGTCGTAAGGGAAGAGTCGCAGATAGATTACGAATTCACTCCTGATCTGAAGAAACTCCCGCAAGGCTATTCTCTCGCGGGCGGCGAGGTGATATGGCACGGTTCAATCCGGCCGGATTCGACCGGTCTGTACAAGTTCCGCCTTTATTCCGCCGGGCACTGCAAAATGTGGATCGACGACAAGCCGATCGTGAACCGCTGGAGGCAATCGTGGAACGCCTTCGTTCACCTGTTTGACCTGCAGCTTGAAAAGGGACAGAAGTACGCGATCCGGATCGAGTGGATCCCCGACGGCGGCGAATCATATATCTCACTCAAAGTAAAGACCCCCGTCAGCCCGGAAGAGCAGAATAACCTGTCGATATATTCTGAGTACGGCCACCAGCTGGACTACTATTTCATCGATGGCAACAGTATCGGTGAAGTTATAAGCGGCTACAGGGAGCTGACGGGCAAAGCGCTCATACCTCCGAAGTGGGCTCTTGGATTCTGGCAGAGCAGGGAACGCTATCGCACCCAGGATGAGCTTCTCCAGGTTGCTAAGGAATACCGGAAGCTGAAGATACCCTTCGATAACATCGTTCAGGACTGGTTCTACTGGCCCGAAAGCGAATGGGGAAGCATGGAATTCGACAGCACGCGTTACCCGAATCCCAAAGCAATGGTCGACGAAGTCCATAAGCTGCACGAGCATATTATGATTTCAGTCTGGGCGAAGTTCTACAAAGGCATCACGAACTTCGACAGGTTGATGGACAAGGGCTATTTGTACATGGGAAATCTGGAGATGCAGAACAGGGACTGGGTCGGCAAGGGCTACCTTTCCACGTTCTACGATCCGTTCAATCCGGGTGCGAGGAAGATGTTCTGGAAAATGGTTGACGAGAAGCTCTACCCGCTCGGCTTCGATGCCTGGTGGCTCGATTCGGACGAGCCCGACATGCAATCGAACCTTCCGATGTCGAGCCGCAAGTATCAGATGGACCCGACGTTTCTCGGCCCAGGCGCCGAATACTTCGACGCGTTTCCTCTGGAGCACTGCAAGGGTTTTTACAAGGGCCTGATGTCGGCGGATCCGAACAAGCGTGTGTTCATTCTCAGCCGTTCGGCGTACGCGGGATCTCAGCGGTACGGCGCGGCGGTGTGGAGCGGAGACGTAGCCTCGACCTGGCAGGACCTGAAGGGGCAGCTCCCGGCAGGGCTCAATTATTCTATGTCGGGTCTCCCTTACTGGACATTTGACATAGGCGGTTTCGCTGTCCCGAACAAGTTCATAGACGCTAAAGGCGCCGCGCTCGAACAGTGGCGGGAATTGCTGACGAGGTGGTATGAGTTCGGCGCGTTCTGTCCGCTCTACCGGTCCCACGGCCAGTTTCCTTACCGCGAGATATTTAACGTGGCACCGGAAGGGAGCCCGCAGTATGACGCCATGGTCGGCGTGACGAAACTCCGCTACCGCCTCATGCCGTACATCTATTCTCTCGCCGGCATGACCTATTTCAGGGACTATACCATCATGCGCGCGCTTGTAATGGATTTCGAGTCCGACAAGAACGTGGAGAACCTGAGCGATGAGTACATGTTCGGGCCCGCTCTGCTGGTGGCGCCCGTCACGAATTACAGAGCGCGCACTAAAGAAGTGTATCTTCCGGCCGGCAGCGGGTGGTACGATTTCTATACCGGCAAATATCTCGCGGGCGGTGAGAGGATGAATACCGAGGCGCCGCTCGGCGAGATACCGCTGTTTGTCCGTGAGGGCTCGATAATTCCTGCCGGACCGGAAATTCAATATGCGGAAGAGAAGACCAACGGCGGGATCACGCTCCATGTTTATGCCGGGAAGGACGGACGCTTCACGCTGTACGAGGACGAGAACAATAAGAACGATTATCAAAAGGGGATTTATTCCACCGTCGAGTTCAGATGGGATCAGGCGAATCAGACTCTGACGATCGGAAAACGTCGCGGCGAATTCCCCGGCATGGTCAAAGACAGGACGTTTAATGTTGTCGTTGTGTCTCCGGAGCACGCAACGGGCTTCGATGCGCCCCCGGCAATGGAGAAGAGTGTGAAGTACGATGGAAGTGAAAAGGTAGTCAGCTTCTAGTAATCTCGAGCCCCCGTTCCGGCTCAGCCCGACGGGACGGGCGGCTCCCTTCAATATGTAAGACCAGGGCCGGAACGAGCTCACGGGGGGATCACGTGCGACCACCCGAGAAAATGCGGGCGAGATACCCACGCAACTCAACCCGTTAATCGCGATTTTTGAACGTTTCTTGCAGGCATGCCATTCAGAACGCATCCTGATTTCTTGGATTTCGGAAGATTTCTTCCTATAATCATACCTAGAACTACCCAGAGGTATGGTCTTGAAAAGCAAAATTAGAATCGAGCTTGCGGGAAGATCATCCGTCCCCAAGTATCGCCAGATCATTGACTCAATCGAGCGGTCGCTCCGCAACGGCGAACTTACCAACGGCGACCGCATTCCTTCTCTGAACGAACTCTGCAAGGAGCACGGCCTCTCACAGGACACTGTACTCGTTGCCTATAATGAGTTGAAGACGAGGGGGATTATCACGTCCACTGTGGGAAAAGGGTATTACGTCCTCAATAACCAGATCGACACACCCCACAAAGTTTTTCTTCTCTTCGATAAGCTGACGGCGTACAAGGAGACTCTGTACGATTCATTCAAAGACGCCTTTAAGGGAAAAGGTACAGAACAGATTTTCTTTCATTACAACAATCCGCAGGTCTTCAGGACCCTCATCGACGCGGCACGTGGACAGTTCACCGAATATATCGTCATGCCGATAGCGGACGAGGCAGCTCTTGAAGCGCTGAAGCTTCTCGACGGGAGCAGGATCTATATTCTCGACCAGGGACGTTCGCGTTTCGGAAATGAGTACCCTGGTGTCTATCAGAACTTCGAACAGGATATTCGAAACGCGTTTGCCGAAAACGCGGACCTGCTCGACAAGTACTCGAAGATAATCCTCCTGATCCGGCAGCAGAAGGGACATTACGGGGAGATCGTCGCGGGGCTGAAGAACTACTGCAGGCAACACTCGATCGAGATGTCCACCGTTTGCAACGCCGAGTCGATCGTCCTGGAGGAACGGCAGGCATATGTGGTGGTGGACGACCGCGATCTTATCACGCTCGTAAAGAAAGCGGCCGAGTCGAAGATGAGACTCGGTGTGGAGATCGGCGTGATTTCATACAACGAGTCGCCGCTGAAGGAAGTGATCGACAGGGGAATAACGACTGTCTCGACCGACTTCGCACAAATGGGGCGGTCAATGGCACATCTGATAATCGACGGCGGAAAAGAACAACTCGACAATCCTTTTGTGATGATAAGGCGAAGATCGATATGAACAGCATCCAGACAGGTTCTCCGCTAATAGTCCGCGATCCCGTGCTGACGGTGCAACTCGAGTCATGGAAGCTCATGGGAGAAGGCGTTACCCTGAGCGAGAAGAAATTGAAAGACTTGAAAGGCCTTTTCGCCGACGAGGAGGCTCGCCGGCTCATGGATCCCGAGGCGAATGTGTACAGAGTGCAGTCCTACATGCCGGTCGCGCAAGGCACTCCTGGCGGATTGTTCTTCGGCAATACGACGGTGCAACCCGGCAAAGTACGCGATGAATACTTCATGACGCGCGGGCATATCCACCCGAATGCCGGAACCGCAGAATACTATTGGGGGATAAAGGGAGAAGGAGTTCTCATCCTTATGGACGCAAACCGCGTGACGTGGGCCGAGAGAGTCTTTCCCGGAAGCTTGCACTATATCACCGGGGATGTCGCTCACCGGCTTGCCAACCCCGGGCTCGTCCCGTTTACCATCGGCGCGTGCTGGTATTCGGACGCCGGACACAATTATGACGAGATAGAGAAGAACGGCTTTTCCGCCAGACTCGTCGAAGTCCACGGTGTTCCAAGACTAGTCGAAAGCAAAGTATGAACACAAAGATGATAGCCCTTGACCTGGGCGGGACGCGGATCAAGATCGGTATAATCGATGGCGGAATTCTGATCGCGGACTCCATCATCGACGCTTTTTCCGGCGGCGGGCTTGTCCCCAGGCTGCAGGCCATTGAATCCGAAATATCGTCACTCCTTACCAAATCAGCGGTTCAGGTCGGGAGTGTCGGCGGAATCGGCATATCCATACCGGGAATCGTCGATTCGAGTGAGATGAGACTCCTCTCTGTAAACGAAAAATATGCAGACGCCGTAGGCTTCGACTTCGAGGGGTGGGCGAGGGAAAAATGGGACTTGCCGTTGGTACTGGAGAACGACGCCCGGTCCGCGCTGATAGGCGAATGGCAGTACGGTGCCGGAAGAGGGTGCGACAACCTTGTAATGGTGACCCTGGGCACCGTGCTCGGTGGGGCCGCG
>JAJYGB010000360.1 GCA_021785235.1 Bacteroidota bacterium | reverse complement strand
TCCGATCTGACAATTTCCTTCACGGCTTGTGATTTTCCCCGCCTGCAAATAAGAACCGAGTCTTTTGTCTCGACCACGAGAAGGTCGTCCACATCGACGAGTCCGAATACTTTTTCGTCTGCCCAGACAAGGCTATTGCGGGACCTGATGTTCACGACATCACCTTTGAATGAGTTCCCATCCCCGTCCCTGTCGCTGAGCCTGTACACCTCGTCCCAGGAGCCGACATCGCTCCATGTGAAACTGCTCGGTATCGTGAGAACATTCGCTGCCTTTTCCATGACGGCATAGTCTACCGATATCGACTGGGCACGCAGGTAGAACTCTTCAAGTGTCTTATCAAAGGCCGGGGTTCCGAAAGAGTTTCTCAGCTGCGACCAGAAATCGGAGAAGTGAGTAAGGTTTTTCCTGAGCTCCTCGAGGATTACGTCGACGCGCCATACGAACATACCGCTGTTCCACAGATAGGCGCCGCTTTCCAGGAATTTCACGGCGGCCTCATGGTCCGGTTTTTCCTTGAAGGCTATCACGTGGCGGCCCCCATGATCGGAGACTTCCTTGGTCACAGAGCTGTCGTCGAAATGTATATATCCGAAGCCGGTCTCCGGATGAGTCGGCCTGATTCCGATTGTCACAAGCGCACGCTGCTTGTCCGCAAGCCTGATCGCGTCCTTAAGCTGGGCAATGAACTTGTCCTCTTCAGAAATCAGGTGGTCCGATGGCAGCACCACCATCACGGCGTCCTCGGTTATTGAAGACATGGAGGATGCCGCCGCCGCTATGCACGGCGCAGTATTTCGTCCGAACGGTTCGGCAATTATATTTCTCTGGGGAAGTTGCGGAAGCTGTGCTATAGCGAGGGGGCGCTGGACCGTGTTAGTCACGACAAAGATATTCTCGGGCGTGATAACCGTAGATATCCTGTCGAAAGTCCGCTGGAAAAGGGTGCGGTCACCGAAGACTTTAAGGAACTGTTTCGGCATGCTCTCGCGGCTCTGTGGCCAGAATCGCGCGCCGACTCCACCCGCCATTATCGCTGCAAAGACTTTCAAGATTTCAATCTCCTACTGCTGATTCCTGATTCGTGTAGATGCGCGGAACCCTGTTGTTCACCATGCAAAGGACTTCATAGGGAATGGTCCCGAGACTTGAAGCCAGGTCCCACGCGTTGATCGACTCTTCTCCACTCTTACCTATCAACACGACCTCGTCTCCCTGCTGCACCTCGTAATCGCTACCAATGTCTATCATCACGTGGTCCATTGTAATAGTGCCGGTTATCGAGTAACGCTTCCCTTTTATCAGCACCGACGACTTCCCAGTCAGGAGCCTCGTGAAACCATCGCCGTAACCAATTGGGATAACGGCAATTCTGCTGTCTTTCTTCGTAAAATACCTTCTACCATAGCTGACGCTTGTTCCGGCTCTTAAGGTCTTAACCAAGGCGACGCTTGATCTCAAAGTAAGCGCCTGCCTGATGTCAATGGACTCCGAAGTCTCAAGCGAAGGGTAGTAACCGTAAGTCATAATGCCCGGGCGTACCATATCGAAATACGAGTCGGGCATGTCTAGTATGGCGCCGCTGTTGGCAATATGGAACAAGATCCTGGTCAGGCCCATGTCTTTCACCGCGGCGACAATCTTTTTAAATGCCAATAACTGCCGGCGGGCGAATTCTTTATTGGTCTCATCCGAAGTGGCGAAATGAGAATAAACGCCCACGATCTCAAGTGAATCCAGGTTTGCAACCGCCCTGACAGCGTCGAGCGCAACTTCCGGGAGGAAACCGATCCTTCCCATCCCTGTATCGATCTTAATTTGCACCCTTGCTTTCTTGTGCGCGGTTCTGGCTACGGCGTTGAGCGCGTGCGCGGTTTCAACTGAGGTGATTGTCGCGTCGAGGTCGAAACGCACATAAGATTCGAGCGAGTCTTCAAATGGCGGTGAAAACACCAGGATAGGAGTGGACGTGTGCTGACGCAGATCTATTCCTTCATCGGCAAGCGCGACGCCCATATAACTCGCGCCGGCGTTGAGCGCCGCTTTGGCGGCAGGGACAAGCCCATGACCGTACGCGTTTGCCTTCATGACGCCCAGAACTCGTACGTTAGGACCTACTTTCCGGGCTACCTGACTTATGTTGTATTGTATCGCAGACAGATCGACTTCAGCGCGAGTGACTCTCATTTGAAAAATATAACCCCACCGGAAAACTTTTCAAAGATGAATGTGCTGCCCTCCCCCGGCTACACTGCCGGCGGATGCAGCAGTTACTGCTTCTAAAGTCCAGTATGATGGTTCACGCAGGCGGGATGATTCGCGTTGTACTCGGAAGGGCAGCACCCGTCGGGAGCTTCCTATGCCATTCTCTTCAATATCATCCTGTTCTGGTGATTGCAAACGTCCTTCCCTTCCGAGGTGAACATGTATTCTATCCTGTCTTTGTAAAAGTCGGCAATCTTACCGCGAACCATCTTCAGGGTGCTGTTCAGCAACCGGTTCTGCTCGGTGAATCCTTCTCCGAGGACCGCGATGGCAGCGGGGAGCCATCGTTCCGGAAACATACCGGCATACTTGCCACCTTGCCTGTATTGTCCGACCTCCGACTCCAACAGCCTCAGCGCAGCCGCTTGCCCGTCATCCGACTGTGCCGATAATCCCGCTTCGCGAAGATAGTTGAGGATCGCTTCACGGCTTGGAACGACGAGTGCAACAGTATAGGGCGATTGATTATTGAACAGCATTATCTGCTCGATATACGGAGAGTTATCCGTTATCGCTTCTTCTATTCCCTCGGGGCTGTATTTCTCGCCGTCGTGACTAATGAGAAGACTTTTTTCACGGCCAAGCACATAGAGGAAGTTGTCCCCGTCAAGATAGCCGAGGTCGCCGGTATAGAGCCAGCCGTCCCGGATTGCCTCGCGAGTCGCCTTGTCGTTCCGCCAGTACCCTGCCATTACGTTTTCGCCCTTCACGACAATCTCGCCCTTTGTGCCTCTCGGGAGTTCTCTTCCCTGGTCATCACAAATCTTCACTTGAAGATTCGGGACGATCGAACCGGAGGAACCTAATTTGTGGCGGGCAGGAACGTTGGCGGAGATTATCGGCGCCGCTTCGGTTAATCCGTATCCCTGGAACATCGGGATACCGATGGCATAGAAGAACCTTTGCAACTCGATATCCAGCAATGCTCCGCCGCCTATAAAAAATTTAAGCCGCCCGCCGAAATTATCGCGTATCTTCTTGAATAGAATCAATTCATAAAGTTTGTATTCAGCCCTTGTCTTCAGGGAAACATGCCTGCCACGGTTCCATCCGTCTCGGTTAAACGCATAGGCAGCCTTCAGCGCCCGACGGAAAAGCCTCTCGACCTTATCCCCTTTTTGGCGGATAGCTCCCTCTATGTTCTTCCTGAAATTTTTCGCCAGCGCGGGAACGCTGAGAAGGAAATAAGGACGGGTCTCTCTGATATTTACCGGAATGTTCTTCAGCGTTTCCATCGGAGACCTTCCGACTTGTACGGATGCCATGCTGGCTCCGTTGCGCATGAGAGTATATATGCCCGCCGTGTGAGCAAAGCAGTGATCCCACGGAAGTATGAGGAGCGAACAGTATTCCTCAGGGATGGGAAGAAGAGCCGATGCCTGCTCCACGTTCGCTGTATAGTTGCGATGCGTGAGAACGATACCCTTCGGGTCGGCGGTGGTTCCGGAAGTGTAACAGATGTTGGCCGGATCGCTTCCCTGAACCGACTTCCAACGTTCTTCAAATTCACTGCGATGTGACCGAAGGTATCCGTCGCCTTCCTCAAGCAGAGTCGAATAGCAGAGCTCATCATCGGCCTCGTGCACCTCACCATCAAGGACAATAACCTTCTCAAGTTCAGGCAAATCGTTCTTGATCTGCCGGATCTTCGCCACTTGTGTGCCGGAGACTACGACCATCTTCGCACCGGAATGCGCGAGCCTGAATTTCAAATCCGATAGTTCCTCTATTTTCACCGAGAGTGGGACGTTGATTGCGCCGGCATACAGGATCCCCAGCTCGGTAATGACCCAGTCGTTCCTCCCCTCCGAAATGAGCGCCACTCTGTCTCCCTTACGGATTCCAAGGCTCATCAGCCCCGCTGCGCACTCGTAGACAAGAATCCGCATATCCCTATACGATGTGCCTGAAAAGCTGTCTCCTTTCTTTTCCCACATCAGGACATTCGATGGAAAACGAGTAACGCTCGCTTCAAACAGTGACGGGATGGTTTTCATTTCGGCATTGGATTTTGAGGCTATTGATTGCAAGACATTCCCCTGACTTTAATCATGAAGATTTTACTCATCCACGTCGTCAAATACAAATCTGGTATTCCATGACGTGCCGACAACAATGCTGGCATTGATCCGAAAGGACGTATCAGGAATGGCAGATCTCCTTCGCGTCCCGGCCAAGAAATCTCTGACGGAAAAGTTCGGAAGTGGCCGGGAAGATGTGCCCCTCCCGCACAAATCAATTGACGTTATAAGACGCGATTACCTTCCCGTTCTTCCCGACCAGCATCAGAGCTCCTCTTCCCGGATCGAGATGGACCGAGAAGTCTGCGCCGCTCAAATTGTCGTGAAGATCGATTGGCGCGGGGTTCGCACTCTCCGAGGTCAGCACGTATAGCGTACACTCAGGGAGCTGGGTTGGAGCTATCAATTTCCCGGGGTCGGTGCAAGTAGTTGTGTATGGCTCTTTAATTCCGGCCTTCAGCATAGCAAACCTGTAAATGCCGCCGACGACATTCAACTGATCGGACATCTCCAGCGGCAGAGCGAAATACAATATGCGTCCCTTCTCTATGGTAATGTCGGCAAACGTCCTGTCGCCGCCCAGTACTCCACGGTCGAGGTAGGTAGTCTTGTCGCCCGAATAGCTCAACCTCGCGGAATCACCGGGCCAGTTCAC
>JAJYGB010000363.1 GCA_021785235.1 Bacteroidota bacterium | reverse complement strand
TTCGGCAATCTCGAGATTGCCGAACTGATACTCTTCCTCGCATCGGAAAAAGCGGGATGGATTACGGGAGTCACGTACAGCATCGACGGAGGCCGCGCGCAAACCTGTTTCAGGTGAAGTGGACCTCCCTGTGCCTCGCTCGCGCCGGAACATTTGAGGCGTCCCAGGAAAGACTCGAACGGTGTCGTCGTTTTCGTTATGGCACGGACATCCCGCGACCCTGACCGCTACTCTACGTGTGCCGTCTTGACTTCCTTCTGCAAGACTTTCCAGATGCCCGGATCTTCGAGCCCGAGAAGCCAAACTGATACCCCCAGGAGCTTATGTGACTTGGCAAGCTCCAGCTTTGGGCCGAAACTTCTGGCATCTTCAATGAATAGCCAGTTGAAGACGCCACCCTCTTCCCACCGCGCATAGTTCACTTCCTGATCGCTCATCCAATCTTCCTTTGCCCCGAATTCATCAAGCAGATTTTGTGCATCCGCGTAACTCATTTCGCGTCTGGTGGAATGGCCTCCTTCCCTCTCGGTCCACGTCGGATACCAGTAGTCTGAATAATCCGGTATCCCCAGCGATATTTTGTTCGGAGGTATCCCTATCCTGAGAAGATAATCGAGCATTCCTCTCAACCACGGCATACCGGCGACGGGTCCGGGAGGCGTTAGCCCCGTGTGCTGATCGTATGTCATGAAGGAGATGAAGTCGCCGGCTTTGGCGATCTCGGGAATATCGAAAGCTCCGCGCGTATTCTCATATCTGAATCCCTGAAAAACGGGGTTCCCGGATTCTGGAGCTGGCTGATCGGATTTCACAATCGCCATCGATATCTTGAAGCCGTACTTGTGGAGGCTGTCGGCGGCCTGCCTGTAAAAAGCCGTGTAGCTGTCCCTGTCGGTGACGTGTATGTTTTCCAGGTCGAACTGCCATCCGTAGTAGCTGAACTGCCGGGCGTAGAAGAGCATCAGGCGGATAGCTTCGACACGCGCAGGCACGCTGTTCAAGAGTTCGTGTATTCCGCTCTGGTCACCGGAGGCAAAGAGCGGCATAACTTTGATCCCCTTCTCGCGCGAGATCTTGAGGACACGGGGGTCGACGAAACCGGAGATCACCCCGTATTTGTCGATACGATATACTGCCGGACAAACAATCGAAATCTCATCGGCATTCCGGGCAAAACTTTCATAACTCTCACGCGAGCCTACGAGGTAAAAAAGATTCTGGGACGAATAATCCTGGGCTTGCGTCGAAGATGAAGCGAAGCCGGTTCCTACTATGAATACGAACAAAAACAAAATGTACTTGCGAGACATGACTTTCTTTCTCCTGTGTCAATTAATCGGAATCACATTCTAATTAATTAATTCTACCGGAATATACAATCAGTAGGAGAGGATTCGTGAAAACAGGTATGCCCCTGATTCACCGGCCCCTTGTTAACAGGGCGGTCCCATGGACAATACGTCTGACTTGTTAACGCAGGGAGCGCCTGAAGGTGTAGACACTCAGCGAGAGGACGACCACGCCGATAAGGAACAGAGCGAGTGTCTGGGGCCACAGATCCGCGAAACCATCCCCCTTCAGGAATATCCCCCGAACTATTTCCATGAAGTATCTGACAGGGACAAGATATGTAACATACTGGAAGAATTTCGGCATGTTTTCTATCGGGAAGATGAATCCGGACAGGATCAACATCGGCATCATGACGAAGAACTGTGCCGTCATTGTCGCCTGCTGCTGTGTCTTCGATATGGAAGAAACGAAGAGGCCTAGGCCGAGGGCTACCACTACAAAGAGGAGGCTGAGTACCACAAGGGTAAGGACGTTTCCCCTCAGCGGGACATGGAATACGTATACGCTGACGAAGAGGACAAGGAACACCTCGACGATACCGATCAATGCGAATGGGATCATCTTTCCGAGTATGAACTCCAGATCGTGAAGGGGGGTCACGACAATCTGTTCAATCGTTCCGTTCTCCTTCTCCTTGACAATTGCCAGTGAAGTAATCGTCAGCGTAATAACCATCAATACCATGACGAGCACCGCCGGTACCATGAAATTTACACTCTTAAGATCGGGGTTGTACCACGCCCTCGTTTGGGCGACTACCTGCGGAAGGTCGTCGGAACTCCTTATCAGGCTAAATTTTTCCGCACGTTTGACTATGATATTCCGTGCGTAGCTGAGTGCTATGACGCTGGCGTAGCTCAGACCTATCCCGCTGGTATTCGAATCGGAGCCGTCCGCGATTACGGCAAGCTGAGGATTCCTTCCCGCGAGAATATCCCGGGCGAAATGAACCGGCACGATAAGCGCCATACCGGCTTTCCCGCTTTTGAGAAAATGGTCGATTTCATTTATGTCGTCTATGTATGCTACAGGCGTAAAGTAGTCAGAGCTGGTAAAATGATCGATAAGCTCCCTGCTCTGTCGCGTGTTGTCAAGATCGCAGATGACGATCGGTATATTCCTGACATCGACGGTGGCGGCGTAGCCCAAAAGTATGAGCTGGAGAACCGGCGCAATGAAGAGCATGCCGAACATTCTCTTATCCCGTCTAAGTTGAAGGAATTCCTTCTTGACGACCCGCAGTATCCTTTTCATCTCAGAATCCCTTTTTGCTCAGTCTGAACGAGGCGAACGCCGGAATTGCAATAGCGAAAATTATCAGCGGATAAATCTGGTCGTAAATATCGGAGAAGCCGGCCCCCTTCAGCATTATTGCCCTGAGGGCTGACAGGAAATATCTGCCGGGGAGGAGATACGTCACGATTTGGAGCGGGAGCGCCATGCTATTTATAGGGAAAACAAATCCGGAGAGAATAAATGTCGGCAGTATAGACAGGAGGCTCGCCACAAGGAATGCCATCTGCTGTGAACTGGTGAATGTCGATATGAGCAGACCTATGCTCAAACTGCCTATAAGAAAGATTACAATGGTCAACGCCAGAAACAGTATGCTCCCCCGAACGGTGACGTCGAAAAGTACGAAGCTTGCCGATATAACGAGAACGGAGGCGGCGAGAGAGAGCACAAAATAGAGTGTTGTTTTACCCAGTATGATTTCGAGAGATGTTGTCGGAGCCATGGTTATGTGCTCGAGCGTGCCGCGCTCCTTTTCCCTGACCACCGATATGGCGGGAGTAACGATACTCAGTATCATCAAGATGAATCCAATCAGACCCGGCACAAGGAATTTCGCGCTTTTCAGCTCCGAGTTGTAATAAATTCTCGGCCGGTAATCGATTCCTGCCGATGCGATGCGAAATCCCTTCTCATTCATGTACCGCGCCGTCAGGTTGGCGGAATAGTTCTGAAGCACCCCGTTTACATAACCCATAATAATAGTAGCCGTGTTGGAATTGGCGCCGTCGAGAAGTACTTGCACATCGACCCTTTTCCCGAGTAGTATTTCCCTGGCGTAATCGCGCGGAATAACCAGGACGGCCTTCGCTTTGCCATCCTGGATAAACTTGTCGATGGAAGGCTCGTCGGGGACAGCGCCTGCGAAATCAAAATACTCGGTGCTGAAAAACTTTTGCTGCAACTCACGACTCTCCTTTGTCATTGACTCGTCGAGGACTCCCATGGTGACGTGTTTGACGTCGAAGTTGAGAGCGTACCCATAAAGGAGAAGCATTAGCGTCGGGACAAGGATGATCGCCGAGAGGGATAGTTTGTCTCGCTTCAGCTGCCGGTATTCCTTCACGTAGATCGTCAGAATATTTTCAAACATTCGGTTTGTTCCCATTCGGACGGGTTTCTTTCACGAATATATCTTCGAGCGTCGGGGAGGCCTTGACGATGCGAAAACCGGTTATGCCGTTACTTCCCAGCACGCCTTCAAGCGCAGAGACGGGGTTCTCGATTTCGGCATATACATGGACGTTGTTGCCGTAGATCGCCGCATCTGTTACCCACATCTCCTGCTCCACAATGTTGAACACGTTTAGAGGCATGGCTGTCTCGATCTCGAAGAGGGGAAGATCCGAGAAGTGCCGGCGGATGCCCTCCGGTGAACCGTTCACGACAATTCTTCCGAGGTGCATCATGATAATGTTCTCGCAGAACTCCGCTTCCTCCAAATGATGCGTCGTGACTATGATAGTGGCGCCTTCGTTGGAGAGCTGCCTGATCAGCTGCCAGAACTTGTCGCGGACGACAGGGTCCACACCGCTCGTCGGTTCATCCAGGAACACAATCCTGGGATGATGCAGAACCGCACATCCAAGCGCCAGGCGCTGCCGCCATCCCAACGGAAGTTCTCTCGTGAGGAGGTCCTCCCTTCCCTTCAGGTCGGCGACCTCTATCACCCATGCGAACCTGTCCCTGAGCTCGTCCTTCCCCAGGCCGTAGACGCCGCCGTAAAATTCGATATTCTCTCTCACAGTCAGATCGCCGTACAAGGAAAATTTCTGCGACATGTACCCTATATTCTCGCGTACCTTTTCGGGATGTCTTGCCACGTCAAAGCCGGCCACCTCTACCTCTCCGGATGTGGGTTTTGTCAGGCCGCAAAGCATTTTTATCGTCGTAGATTTGCCGGCACCGTTGGCACCGATGAAACCGACGACGTCTCCTTCTCCGACTTCGAATGAAATCGAATCGACGGCGGTGAAACTCCCGAACTTCTTGGTCAGGCCGGCAGCTTTGATCGCGTACGACATTCTTACAGTTGTCCTGTGGCTTTCTCAAGGCTGACCCTGGCGATCTCGAGATCGGTCAGCGACTGGGAGTAGTTCAGCTTCGCCTGCAGCAATGCCACTTCCGCGTCCAACAGATCCGTGTTAGTGACGAGGCCGACTTTGAATTTCTGGTCCGAGATACGGTAGCTCTCCTCCGCGTCTTTCACCGTAGTTTCCGCGACCACGATCCTGTCCCTTGCCTGCTTGAAGTTGAGATAGCTCCGAGTGACATCGAGATACACGCCGTCCGCGGTTTGC
>JAJYGB010000578.1 GCA_021785235.1 Bacteroidota bacterium | reverse complement strand
CTGCTGGTAGTTTCCGCGATGATCCTGCGATCTGGAACGCCATGAGTCAGAAAGAAATCGCGGCCCACGGCGCCTTCGCTCAATTGCGGATCGTATTGCGAGCCGGCCCCGCCTCCAAGAGAAATCAGCAGGGGAGCCAATCCGCGCCGGTAGAGATCGAGTGCGTGTTCCAATCGAGCATTCAATACTGGAGAAGGCCGACTTTCGTACGTCATACAATTACTCCATCGATCCCGAGAGAAACAGGATCAGAAAGGCTAAGTTTTCGATCCCCCATGTTCTCGGACTACTGAACAAATACGATATCGATGTCGGCGACTGAAAAGGGAAGCGAACCCCGGTTCGAGCATTCGGGTGAAAAGACTCTCGTTGGCAAACGGAAGGTCATGTCTCTCACGGAGGACAAAACGTTTGAACTCTGGAAGTGTTTTATGCCAGCGAGCTCTAAGATCGAGGAGAAGGTCGGGACGCTATTCTATTCGATAGTAGTTTATCCACGGGATTATTTTAAGAATTTTAATCCCCATGCTACATTTGAGAAATGGGCTGCAGTGGAGGTGGCATCGCGGGCCTCCATTCCTGTTGAAATGGAATCAATCGTCATCCCCGAGGGACCTTATGCGGTCTTTGTTCACAAAGGGACAGCCAGCGCTGGAGCGGGGACATTTCAATATATTTTTGGGACTTGGCTCCCTGCCTCCGATTTTCTAATCGACAACAGGCCTCATCTGGCTGTTATGGGAGAAAGTTACGGGCAAGACGATCCTGATTCGGAAGAAGAAATATGGATTCCGATTAAGTTGAAGGGAAACAGGGAGGATATTTGATCCGACCTGTTCGTCCGCGAGTCCACTTTTGAAAAAGTAATCCACAAGAACTTCATTCTTGCGACAACACAAAAGTGCTGTAGTAGCCTTTCTTAATTTTTCCTTCGCCGGTATATTGTGCCATGTTTGTACAATTCTCACTGGTCTTTCTGGCCGCTGTGCTCGCGGGTTTCCTCGGGGCGTTAGTTGGCATAGGGGGTGGCGTGATCATCGTGACGGCGCTCTCGCTTTTCTTCCATCTTCCAATCCATGTCGCCATTGCGGCGAGCCTGGTCTCCGTTATCGCTACTTCGATTGCGGGGGCGCTCCGTTTTGTGAAGCAGAGAATCGCTGATGTTCGGTTGGGGATGTATCTTGAAATGGCAACCACGATGGGCGCCCTGGCAGGAGCATTCATCGGCGTGATCATGAAAGCGTATGTTCTCAGCCTGCTGTTCGGCGCGTTCCTCCTTTATACTGCCGTGAATTCGCTCTTGAAGGAGCGCAAAAAGAAAGTCGCGAACGAAACACAGGTAATTGAGGAGCCGGACCTATCTTCAGCTCAAAATGGTTCGAGAAAACTTCTCCGAAAGGGGAGCTATTTTGACAAATCGCTTAAGGAGAGCGTAAGCTACCTGCCCGTGAGGGCTTTGCCGGGCGCTATCGTCGTGTCATTCGCGGGCTTAGCAGCTGGCCTGCTTGGCATTGGCGGAGGAGTCATAAATGTCGCGGCGATGAATTCAGTCATGAAGGTTCCGGTCAAAGTCTCGATCGCGACCAGCCAATTCATGATAGCGGTGACAGCCGCGACGGGCGCGATAGTGTATTTCCTAGCGGGCGGGGTAGATGTCTATGTTGTTGCTCCGGCCGCTCTCGGAACGTTGCTGGGCTCGACGTTAGGCGGTCTTGTTATGAACAAACTCCCCACAAAATTGATTAAGACGATGTTCCAATTTCTGCTCCTCTATCTGGGATATCAGATGATAGCGAAGGGGATCCTGATGGGGTTTGGTCTCCGGCTTCCCGGTATAGTGTAGGTCACGCGCGCTCAACTAGGCTCTATAGTTGTGGCTTCATCCGGGCATAAGCGGCGTTTTATCCTCGCGTAGGCGCGCGAAGAGCGAGGGGATATGAAATGCGAGCGTTCCGTTGAGAGCATCGTGGAAGCCACGGAGGTTGGCTTTGGAAACTTTCTGGATTCTTTCCGGCTTTCCCACCGTTCTTCTCCGGTCGTGTTGTCGCTCAGTTCGTAAGTCAGGACGCTTTGGTCGGCCATTATCATGCTCGTGAATCATTCCCCGTTGGGATTCACGAATTAGTGGCACAACAGCACACCCTCTTCACATTGAAACTCAAGCGCGCATGCGTTAGCTTTACGGCAGTCGTGTTGATTTGTGCGCGACATTGCTTCACCAATAGGGCTTAACCTTTCTGATCGTGGGAACATTAATGGAGGATCTATGAGAAAGAACTATTCCAGCCTATTCGCGGCCTTGGCATTTGCCGCGATCATGTCATTTGTAACGAGTACAACTTTCAGGAGCGCGATCGCGCGCCCCGCCAAAGCGGCCCAGACGCAGGCCGTCGTGCAGGCGGTTCCAGCCTATTCAAGCTCCAACCCATTCGCTAATCCGAGCCCGCTCCTATTTCATGCGCCAGAGTTCGATAAAATACACGACTACGATTATCAGCCAGCGATCGAGGAAGGGATGCGCCTTCAGCGGCTGCAGATCGACAGCATCGCGCTTAACACAGAACCGGCGACTTTTGAGAATACTATCGTGGCTATGGAAAGGTCGGGCGAACTCCTCACTCGGGTTTCAAAAGTGTTCTTCAGCATTGTGCAGGCCAATATCGACGATACTCTTCAGAATCTCCTTTCCATCGAAGCGCCAAAGCTTGCCGCGCACTCCGACGCGATCTACTTGAATCCAGAACTCTTTCAGAGAGTTAAGTCGATTTATGACCGCCGTGACCGACTCGGTCTCGCGCCGGTCCAGAAAATGCTGGTCAAAAGATATTACACCGATTTCGTCCGTTCCGGTGCGCTACTGTCCGAAGCAGACAAAGCAAAGCTTCGCGAGATCAACCAGGAAGAGGCGAAGCTCGTCACCAATTTTCAGACCAAGCTTCTCGCGGCAACTAAGGCAGGTGCGCTCGTCATAGACAACAAGAATGAGCTCAGCGGTCTGAGCGACGCGGAAATCGCGGCGGCCTCCGAAGCCGCACATAATCGCGGATTCGACTCTCCTGACCGGTGGGTGCTTCCGTTGCAGAACACGACGCAGCAGCCTTACCAGGCTTCGCTGAATGACAGATCGGTTCGGGAGCGGCTCTTCGTCTCATCCACGATGCGGGCCGAGCGCGGGGACAGCAACGATACTCGCGCAGTCATAACCAGGCTGGCGGAACTCCGCGCTGACAAGGCCAAGCTACTCGGTTTCCCCGACTACGCGGCCTATGTCCTCGAGGACCAGATGGCCAAGACTCCGGCGGCAGCAATTAAACTCCTTACCGATCTTGTTCCCGCGACGATGGCCAAGGCGCAGGGAGAAGCCGAGATGATGCAGGCTCTTGTGGATAAGGCGCATGGTGGCTTCCAGCTGCAGCCATGGGATTGGCAGTACTACGCCGAGAAGGTCCGCAAGGCTGAGTACGATCTCGATGAATCGCGGATCAAACCATACTTCGAGCTGAATCGCGTGCTGCAGGACGGTGTGTTCTACGCCGCAAACAAGCTCTACGGACTTACCTTCAAGGAAAGGAAAGACATTCCGGTGTACCAGCCCGAGGTGCGGGTGTTTGAAGTATTCGATGAGAACGGAAAGCCAATCGCGCTATGGTATTGCGACTACTTCAAGCGGGACAATAAGAGCGGCGGGGCTTGGGAGGATACGTTCGTCGATGGTTCCGGACTCCTTGGAACCCATCCTGTCGTTTTCAACGTGGCTAACTTTTCGAAACCGGCAGCCGGTCAACCGGCGCTTCTCAGTTATGATGACGTGACGACAATGTTCCATGAATTTGGGCACGCGCTCCACGCCATGCTCACCACCGTGAAATATCCGAGGCTTGCCGGGACCAACGTGCCGAGAGATTTCGTTGAGCTTCCTTCGCAATTCAACGAACACTGGGCGCTCTATCCGGAAGTCCTCGCGCACTACGCGAAGAACTATAAGACAGGTGCGCCGATGCCCGAAGAACTTGTCGCTAAGATTAAAAAGGCCAGGACATTTAATCAGGGCTTTGAAACGCTCGAATATATTGAGGCGTCACTTCTCGATATGGCTTGGCACACTCTTCCTGCGGGCGAGACGATCTCGAATGTCGATTCTTTCGAGACGGCAGCTTTGCATCACTACCAAGTCTATATGAACCTCGTTCCTCCCAGGTATCGTTCCACTTACTTTGCTCATATATGGGAGGGAGGTTATTCAGCGGGTTACTACTCGTACATGTGGGCAGAGGTCCTTGATGACGACGCCTTTGAATGGTTCACGGAACATGGTGGGTTAACTCGCGCGAACGGCAAGCGGTTCGAGGATATGATTCTTTCACGTGGCGGGTCGGAGAATGCCGGATCGATGTACCGCGCATTTAGAGGGCGCGACGCGAATGTCGAGGCCTTACTCAAGGACCGCGGTTTAACCAGCGGCGATTAATATATGCCGCTCCATAATTTAGATCACCGGTAACCGACACCTTGTTATCCGTGGGATCCTTGGTTTCTTCCGTGCAATCCATTTGTGCAAACTGGCACACGGACGACACGGCAAAAGCCCGGGATGACCACGGATTGATTTTATACTTTTACTTTATCAGTTGGAACTCTAGCCGCTAACTATTCGCGAGAATTCAAACGCCGAACTCGCGGACCGACATCCAATTATCGGGGAGGGCGCCTTGATGACGCTGTCAATGTTTGTCCGAGAAATTCAAAGTGGGAGGGCGGCCGCGTCATCAAGATCCTTGCCAGCGAGTCTGTACACCGTCCAATCATTCATCGGCTTGGCGCCCATTGATTTGTAAAAGGAAATCGCCTTCTCGTTCCAGTTGAGGACGGCCCATTCAAATCGTCCGCAATCTTGATCTTTCGCGAGTCGCGCAAGGTAAATCAAAAGCCGTTTGCCGAAACCTTTCCCTCGGAA